>DAOVIC010000075.1 GCA_030671565.1 Anaerohalosphaeraceae bacterium | reverse complement strand
ATCCGCACCGCTTCGAAGCAGTTCACCGATCTGGCCCGGTTCCGTAATACCGCCGCCAACCGTAAAAGGAATAAAAACGTTCGCTGCAACTTTCTCGACCAGTTCGATGATCGTCTTGTTCGAACGAATAGTAGCAGTGATATCGAGAAAAACAAGCTCGTCCGCGCCTTCATCGCTATAGCGACCGCCAAGCTCGACAGGATCGCCGGCATCGCGAAGGTTCAAAAAATTGACACCTTTAACAACGCGGTTATCTTTTACATCGAGGCACGGAATTATACGTTTAGTCAGCATGTTGCCCCCTTGCAGTATTTCTCAAAATTCCGCAGAACATCCAAACCGTCGACGCCGGATTTTTCCGGATGGAACTGACACCCGAAAATATTACCCTTCTGAACCGACGCGGCGATATCCATTCCGTAATCCGTATATGCCACCACAGCATCGCCGTCAGTTACTTCTGCATAGTAAGAGTGCGCGAATGCAAAATGTTTCCCATCGCCCAGACCAGCGAACAGGTCCATCCTCTCAGGAAACTTAACATAGTTCCAACCCATGTGCGGAATAGTTCTCCCCGCAGGTATCGGAACGACTTTACCCTCGACAAGCCCAAGGCACTTGAATGTCCCGTGCTCAAAACTCTCATCGAAAAGTATCTGAAAGCCCAGGCATATTCCAAGCAAAGGTTTGCCGCCTTTTGCAACATCGCAAATAACGTCGGCCAGCCCGCCCAGCTTTTCCATCGCATACCCGCAGGCTCCGACCCCCGGCAGAATAAGCCCGTCCGCCGATTCGATGTCAGCCGGATCGCAGCTCACCTTAGTCTCACAGCCGATATATTTAACGGCATTCGTGACGCTCTTAACATTCCCAACGCCATAATCGATTACTACTATCATATTACCATATCCGAAATTTCTTCCAGTGATTTTCAAGGGTACTAAAGGCCGCCCAAGAAGGCCATGGACACGCCTCTTGCGGCTCTAAGTCAAGTCTTTGCAATACATTATAGAGCACTCTGAATAACTTGCAATTTAATCATTACATATAACCGTAAGCTACCGGCAAACGCTTTTTTTGCCGCAGGCGAACAGTTTTTCAGAACACCCTATGCCAAATCCAGCCTGCGGCCAAACTCGCCGAAGAACAAAAAACGGAGAGGGCGGGATTCGAACCCGCGGTACCCCAAAAGGGTACACCGGTTTTCGAAACCGGCTCCTTAAGCCACTCGGACACCTCTCCAGGCAGTTGTCTGGCAAGCACTTAAGAGCACAAACAACTTCAAGACGCTTAACTGTAATGTACAGAGTGCCACCCGTTATTGCAAGAAGAATTGGAACAGGGTGCACTGCTACGAAAAAAAGGCCATGAAATATCCACAGCCCTCTATAGCTATTCAATTGAAGGTGAATTATCACTCAACTTCCGACAGTATCTCGTCCGGGATATCGAAGTTGGCATATACGTTTTGCACGTCATCGTGGTCCTCAAATTCTTCCATCAGTGCAAGCAGCTTTCTCGCCGTCTCTGCATCGCCCACCGGCACCGTGTTCTGCGGAACCATCGCAAGCTCCGAACTCTGCGTAGCTATGTTGTTTTCGGCAAGTGCCCCTTTGATCTCTTCAAAAGCCGCCGGTTCGCAAGTCACTTCATAGTACTCGCCCAGATTTTCCATGTCATCCGCACCGGCTGTAAGGGCGATCTCCATCAGATCGTCTTCTTTCACGTCGGCGGCACTAACCACAAACACGCCTTTCTTTTCGAACATCCACGCCACACATCCGCTTGCTCCAAGTGACCCGCCGCGCCTTTCGAATATCTTTTTGATCTCGGGCCCGGTACGGTTCCGGTTATCCGTCAAGCCGTCCATCATGATAGCGATTCCGCCAGGTGCATACCCTTCGTACAGAACGTCTTCATAAGATATGTCACCCAGATCGCCCGTACCTTTTTTGATAGCCTTTTCGATAGTGTCCTTAGGCATATTTGCCTGCTTGGCTTTATCGATCGAATATCGCAGCGTTAGGTTTTGGTTTGGATCGCCGCCGCCAGCTTTCGCTGCAACGATGATCATTCTGGCTATCTTGCTCCACAGCTTTCCACGCTTGGCGTCGTTAGCTGCCTTTTTGTGTTTGATACCTGCCCAGTGCGAATGGCCTGACATATTTGCACCCTTTAATTCTAAGACCAAAAATACAATTATTTAAAAAATTGAGCACTCTGAATAATTTACAATTTAACCGTTATCTATAGCCGTAACCTGCTGGCAAAAGCTTTTATTACCGTAGGCGAGCAGTTTTTCAGAACACACAATTAAACAATCTCGGCCAAACGCCGAAACCACCACTTATACCTTTAAGTTATTTCAATGAATAACTTTGTTCAGCGGATAGGTGATAATACCAGATGCGCCGGCACGTTTCAGTTCCGGGATCATCCGCCGGTCGTCCTTGTCATCAACGACGATCTCGATCGCAACATAGTCCTTATCGGCAAGCTTTGATACCGTAGGACTCTTTTCCGCAGGAAGAATACTCAGTATTGTATCAAGGTCGTCCTTCATGACGTTCATCTTCATGCCGACTTTTGTTTTCGCGTCGATGGCCGCATTCAGAAGGATCGCGATGTTTTCGATTTTCTCCCGTTTAAAGCCGTCCTTCCACGCATCCTGATTAGCGATGAATCTCGTTGTCGAAGTGAGGATGGTATCCAAAACCTTCAGATTATTTGCCTTCAGCGAAGAACCCGTTTCCGTAAGTTCGACAATACCGCTTACCAGCCGTGCCTTAACTTCCGTAGCACCCCAGCTGAATTCGACCTTTACGTTGATCTTCTTTTCCGCGAAATATTTTTCTGTCGCATTAACAAGTTCCGTCGCGATGATCCCGCCTTCCAGGTCCTCGGGCTTGTTGATGTCCGATTCGTTCGGAACCGCCAGCACCCATCGCGCCGGCTTGCTCGTTGCCTTACTGTACAGCAACTCGCAAACTTCGTGAACATCGGAACCGTTTTCCATAACCCAGTCATGCCCGGTAAATCCTGCATCGAGTACGCCGTCTTCGACATACCGGCTCATCTCCTGCGCACGAAGCAGGATGAGACTGATTTCATCGTCGTCAATTCTTGGAAAGTAACTTCGTTCGTATCCGGAAATATTAAAGCCTGCCTTTTCAAAGAGGTCAAACGTCGCACTTTGCAAGCTTCCCTTTGGAATCCCAAGTTTAAGTTTATTGTCAGACAATCTAGTACCCTTTCTAACTACTTCTTCGCGGCCTTCTTTTTCTTTGCAGTTTTTTTACCGGCAGTTTTTTTCTTTGCCGCTTTCTTCTTTACCGCCGGTTTCGTTTTTTTCGCGGCTGCCTTTTTAACGGTTTTTTTGGCCGTTGTCTTTTTCGTTACAGCCTTCTTTTTCGCAGATGGTTTCTTTTTCTTCGCCACGGCCTTTTTGACAGTTTTTTTAACGGCTTTCTTCGCAGCTTTCTTTTTCACAGTTTTCTTCTTCGCAGCGTTCTTTTTCACAGCCGGTTTTTTCGGTGCTGGTTTTACGTATTTCTCACCAGCCTCTCGGATAAGAGCATAGCATTCATATCCGTTGTTGGCACTGATCTGTCTTTCGAGGAATCCTTCTATGTCGCCGGGCTTAGCTTTTGGATGAACCATCTCGAGCCCTCTGAGATAGTCGATCATCTTTTCGTTGACAGGTATCGCATGCCCCTTAAGCGAAGTCAAAAAGCAGTAACTTACGATGAAAGGGGTGATCCCTTCCAGTTCTTCCAGTTCTTTCCGAGCCGGACGTTTGCCCAGTTCCACAAGTTCCATTAGTGACACTGTATCAAACCGGGTGTAGATGGAATTCAATACTGTCGACAGTGTGTGCGATATTTCACGAAGCTGCGATGTCTCGCCTCCCAGCACATCGAGCATCTCTTCGGTCCTGGAAACACGCAGATCGTTGTAGTCCACGAAGTGCTTCTGCATCTTCTTGACCGCCGTTCTTGCAGCGGAAGCTTTCATGTGCTCTGTCAGAACTGCAAAAATAACCGACTCGACAGGGTCGGCGTAGGTTGGAAATTTAATCTCCGCGTGTTCTTTCTTTAAAGATCGCAGAAGGGTTCCCAGTTTCTTTGCGTACTTAGTGCTGTCTTTCATTCTAGCTCGTTCCTTGCTCGTTTTCGGTTTCCAATTCATCGTCATCGCACAGCCCGTCTTTTTGACGGATTTCTTTAGCGGCCTCTTCGATGATCTTGAGTGTCTCAAGGGTCTTCTTTGTTTTAGTGTCCTCCAGTATACGAAGCAGGAGGGCGTTTCTAAGCGACAGATGTCCGCTCAGCAGCGTCTGTATATGTTTCGTTGCGTGCTTCACAGCTTCGAAAGTCTTTCTTTCGTCCGCTTCTGTGTCCGCCATCACACTGATATAAATATCTGCGTTTCTAATGTCAGGAGATATATCTATCTCGGTGATTGTCACAAGCCCGCTCATTCTCGGATCGTTCAGGCGATTCTGTATAATATCTGAAACGACGTCACGGACAATACGTTTTATCTTTTCCTGCCTTCTGGATGGCGGTCTTGACTGCATATCTATTCTCTCTTAAAACTGCTCGGCCGATTAGAGCTTCTTTTGCAGTTCGACTATTTCGTAAATTTCGAACATATCCCCGACCTTGATGTCGTCGAAGCGTGCGATCTTGACACCGCATTCAAATCCGGCTTTAACCTCTTTCGTGTCGTCTTTAAAGTGCTTCAAAGAGTCGATAGAGCAGTTGTCGCGGATCACGATTGAGTCACGGATAATTCGTAGTTTCGAATTCTTCGTAACCAGACCGCTGTTAACATAACAGCCAGCGATAGTACCGATACGAGAGTGACGGAATGTATCACGAACCGTAAGGCTTCCGATCAGTTTCTCTTCGAATTCAGGTTCCAGCAAACCAAGCATTGAGTCCTTAAGGTCTTCCGTGATCCGGTAGATAATATTATAAAGACGGATGTCGACGCTGTGCTCCTTGGCGATTTCCCTCACCTTGTCATCAGGAACAACGTTAAAACCGATAACGATAGCACTGGAAGCTTCTGCCAATACAATATCGCCTTCGTTTATACCGCCGACGGCGGAGTGTATTATCTTGATCTTTACTTTTTCAGTGCTAAGGTCTGTCAGGTATTTGTTCAATACGTCGACTGATCCCTGTACGTCGGCTTTGAGGACGAGGTTTAGTTCCTTGACATTACCCGCTTCGATCTGGCTGAACAGATTTTCAAGCGTCACAGCAGACTTCTTCGCCAGCGACTCTTCTCTTGCCATCGCCTTGTTCTGTTCCGAAATGTCTTTTGCGGTATTGATGTCTTTTACAACGAAGAATTTATCCCCTGCCTGGGGAACTTCGTTCAGCCCGGATATCTCCACCGCGGTAGAACTTGTTGTCTGCTTGATGCCCTTGCCATTGCTGTTCTTCATCGTCCGGACACGACCGTAAGAATTCCCAGCCAGTATCACATCGCTTTTCTTAAGTATACCTTCCTTAAGCAGGACCGTAGCAACCGCTCCCTGCGTCGCTGTCATCTTAGCCTCTACGATCCAACCAGTCGCCGGGATGGTAGAGTCCGCTTTATATTCCTTAAGGTCGGCAATATAGTCCAGATGCTCAAGAAGGTCTTCGATACCCTGACCCGTGGTTGCACTGGTCTTTACGATTTCAATATTTCCGCCCCACTCCGTCGGCGTAAGTTCGTGCTCTGCCAACTGACCGTAAATACGGTTAAGGTCAACGCCGGGAAGATCGATCTTGTTCAACGCCACGATCATTTCAACGCCGGCAGCCTTTGCATGGTTGATCGCCTCGGCCGTCTGAGGCATCACCCCGTCGTCTGCCGCTATAACCAGAACAACAACGTCAGTCATATTCGCGCCTCTGGCACGCATCGCGGTAAACGCTTCGTGACCGGGAGTGTCAAGGAAAGTGATTTTCTTACCCTTCCACTCAACCTGAGATGCACCGATGTGCTGAGTGATACCGCCAGCTTCACCGTCTGCGACACTTGTCAAACGGATCTTATCCAAAAGGCTCGTTTTACCGTGGTCGACGTGACCGAGCATAGTAATGACAGGAGGTCTTGGCTTGAGCTTTTTTCTTTCCCTGTCTTCAAATTCTTCTTCGATCGCCGATTGCATCGATTGCCGCATTTCAACGGTAAGCTCAGTCCCAAATTCCAGTGCGATCATTTCCGCGACATCCGGATCGATAATCTGGTTCGCAGTTGCCATCGTCCCCTGGGCCATCAGCTTTCTGATTATATCGCCTGACTTAACCGCGATCACAGCCGACAGATCTTTAACGCTTACCGGTTCGTTTACCGTAGCCTTCTCAGGCCTTTCGGTCTGACCGAACCCGCCTTTTTGTTTCGTTTCGATTCTTCGAGAGGGCCTCGCTCTTAAAGTTTCGCCCATCGCAGCCGCAAGCCTTGCACGTCTGTCCTCAAAGTCACGGGCACGCATACGATTGCGGGAAGTTTTTGTTTTCTTAGATTCATCGCTTTCCGTTTCACCGTAACGCTTCTTTTTACGGTCCCCTTTTCGACCCTTACCGCCGGATGTGTCCGGTATAGTCGGCATAAGAGGTTCCGTCGCAACTGCATTACCTCTTGGTCCTCTTGCCGGCGGTCTCGGACCCCTCGGTGCTCTCGGGCCTCTCGGCGCCCTCGGCCGTTTTGGCTCTTCGGGCTCGGCATGTTCGACACGGATAACTTTTGGTCCCGCAAGCTTAGCAGGCTTAGGTTTTTCCATCATAGGACCGGCCGGTATTACAGGCTCCGGTTTCGGAGGTTCAACAAATACAGGCCCGCTAGGTGCTGCCGGCACAAAAGGAACTTGCTCTTCTGCTTCTTCTCCAACAACTGCTTCAGGCTCGACCTCTTCTTCTTTAGCAATTGCTTCAGGTTCGACCCCTTCTTCTTTAGCAACAACTCCTTTATCCGACGGTGCTTTACCAACTGCTATCGCGGCAAGAAGTTCCTCGGCTTTCGTAGCCTTTTTCTTCTTCTTGGCGGCCTTCTTCTTTTTAATGATGACCTTTTCCAGGTCGACTCGTTTGGTCGTTTCAACGGTACTGTCGTGCTCACCTTCGCTGAACCATTCGCGGATCGTAGCGGCAAGACCCAGAGAGATGGTGGACATATGATTTTTAATGTCCAAACCTTCGGCCTGACATTTTTCAATGATGGCCTTGCTCTTTACGCCCATCTCTTTGGCGAGAAGATGTACTCTTGTGTTTTTTGCCTTTGCCAAACTGCTTCTCCGCAATGTTTAACTGTATGTATGATGCTTTCTGTCAAAATTTCCGTTACTACTCTGTCTCAGGCTTTTTGGGAGCCTCTTGTTCCATAACATTTTCGGCCTGCTTCTTATGTTTTTCTGCGGCGATCGACTTAGCTTTCTCCTGGGCAGCCGTGACAATACCCTTTGCCACTGCAGCATCCAAACCCAGCTCTTCGGTCAAAGGCTCGGCTCCAACTTCATCGATGTCCATAACAGAGATGATCCCAAGTGCCAAAAGTTTGTCCACAAATCTGTCCTCGACACCTTCGACCGATGTCACGCATTGTGCCATCAGATCGACACTCCCGTTGTATTCCTCAGGTGTAAGGATATCTATATCCCACCCCGTCAAACGTGCCGCAAGCCGCACATTCTGACCGTGCTTACCGATCGCAAGGCTAAGCTGTTCTTCCCCGACAACAACCGTTGCACGTCCAAGTTCAAAGCAAATCGCGATCTCGCTGACTTCGGCAGGCTTAAGTGCATTGGCGATCAGCATTTGAGATGAGTCCGACCACCTGACGATATCGATCTTTTCGCCGCTAAGTTCGTCTACGATATTTCGAATACGGCTTCCGCGAACGCCCACACACGCACCTACGGCATCGACCTTGTCATCGTTCGAAAATACCGCAACTTTCGTTCGGTAACCCGCCTCTCGAGCAAGAGTTTTGATCTCGATAATCCCTTCTGCGATTTCAGGAACTTCAAGCTCGAAAAGACGCTTGATAAAGTCAGGATGAGTCCGTGAAAGAATAACCTTAACCTGGCTGCCGGCTTCCTTGACATCCAGTATCATACATCGAATACGTTCCCCGACATGGTGTGTTTCGCCGGAGATTTGTTCGGACTTTGGCATAACACCTTCGGTTCGGTTGTTGACCGTAACAATAAGCGAACCACCTTCGTATCGTCCTGCAACACCGATGATATTTTCACCTCTTCGACGCGTAAACTCCGCAAAAACGCTATCGCGTTCGTCCGCTTTCAATTTCTGGATCATCACCTGTTTTGCTGTTTGCGCAGGAATACGACCAAGCTTGCGAATATCGATTTGGATATCGTCCTTAAACGCTGTGATCTCACCGCTCTGGCGGTCGATGCTGACAACGATGTCTTCCTCTTCCTCGGCACCGAAATATTTTCGTGCCGCAGAAACCATCGCAGCTTCCAGATCCAAAAAAATGGATTCCGGGTCGATATTCTTATCTCTGGATATGTTATCTATTATCCTGATTAATTCTTGGCTCATTGTATCTTCT
>DAOVIC010000211.1 GCA_030671565.1 Anaerohalosphaeraceae bacterium | reverse complement strand
GGGGCGATAATCGTTTATAGAGTGCAAGCCATCGCTGAAAAATTGCTGGCAAATATAGAGCTTTGGCTTTTGTGTTATCTGCCGGCTTTTATCTTACAGTTGATATTGATTATACAGGCCCGCGAGCTGGCAGGTCTCGAATCGTATGAGCTGTTATCTATACGAGCCATTGTGCTCTTGGCGATAGTGGTTAATGCACCTGTCAGTGTCATTACGGGGATGTTGTTTCCCGTTCTTTGCCGATGGATTCACCCCGTTAGAAATTCTAAAGCATTCAGTAATATAACCGCAGAAGGGGAAATTTCTAATGGGGTTCAGCAAGACCATAAGCTCCCCGTCTCTCGCGTCTATATTACCGAAGCTGCGGGAAGTTTTCTCGGCGGACTGGGCGTAACTGTGCTTTTATCCTTTGGCCTGAGTCTGGCAAAGATTTTTTTAATACTTGCCTTTATTCTCTCGACATCGGTGTTTTTAGTTGAGCTTGTCGCAGCAGGACAGAATTCAAGATTAAAATTCAGGGCTCGTCTTGCATTTTTGTTGCCGCTTTGCATCTTGCTTTGTCTTTTCTTTGGGATTGATAAGCCCTTAATGCGTTCGCTGCGTATTGTAAAATGGACTAAGCTGCTTCCGAGCAGCGCCCTGATTGGTTCATTTCAGACAGCCCAGGCTGAGTATCTTTACGGTATTTATGAGGGTCAGTGGATAGCTGTCCGCCAAGGTAGTGTCAGCGAAGCGCTGCCGGACGAAAGTACAGCCGGTCGGATAGCGGCTATTAGCCTTTGTCAAAACCCTCAGGCCCGCAGGATTTTGGTGATAGGCTCTGGGTTGGGCCTTTGCCGCCAGCTGCTGCGCTTACCGCAGATAGAACATGTAACCTGGACGCATTGCGACAACGAGTACGTTCGGAAAGTTGAAGGATTCATACCTGCGGAACTTCGAATAAGTGACAGGCGATTTTACCGCCACGACGGCGACGTCCGTCCGCTGCTTGAGCGAAAGGGCCGTTACTATGACATAGTAATCCTGAATCTTCCCGATGCGACCAGTTCGGTTCTGAACCGTTATTACACGCGTCAATTCTATGGCCGGGTTAAAGAGTCACTAAGGCCCGACGGTGTTTTAGCGGTCCGTATAGCAGGTGGGGAAAATATTATGGGCACCGAACTGGTCAATCTCGGTGCCTCAACGAAGCTGACGCTTGAGAAGGTCTTTTCGCGACTTGCTCTAACGCCGGGCGAGGACACGTGGTTCGTTGTATCTGATTCTAAGAACCTAACTGGTGACCCTGGGATATTGCGGGACCGCTTTGCTGCGATACCGGCTGCCGCTGATATTTTTCCGCCGGCGGGTTTACTTTCTATCTATTTGCCGGACCGTGCCGATTTGGCCCTAAAGTGGTATCGCAGTGCAGATTTGCCGGATGACCTGCTGGTCAATCGTGATTCGAGGCCTTTGACGCATTTGTACAGCTTATTGCTTGCTGCAAAACAATCTGGTGCTCCTGTCGCAAGATTTGTCAAGCATCTGGCCTTGGCTGGGCCGTTGGCGTTTTTTGTTCCTGTTTTGGTTTTTGTAGTTTTGCGATTAATTTACATCTTGAGAATGTCAGGGCGAGGCAGTCCCGGCAGTTTCGACAGCACGTTTCTGGTATTCTCAGCCGGAGCGGTAAGCATCGGCATCGTTATTGTTCTTATGTATTTGTATCAGACCCGCTTCGGCTCACTCTATCTGCATATCGGCGCCATCTCATCTTTGTTTATGGTGGG
>DAOVIC010000137.1 GCA_030671565.1 Anaerohalosphaeraceae bacterium | reverse complement strand
GGATGGATATATAACATCAAAAATCTTATCGCTTCCCTTGCTGTAACCCTTTATATGGTTTTTCTTAAGATAAGCCTCCACACTCTTGCTCGTATGAAAAGCTTTCCCCGTTTTCTCAAAATGCAAAATATACCAATACTCTATACAGGGATTGCTTAAAATGATCTTTAAGTCATTGGCGATAGCTTTATCCATAGCCGCTTTAAGAGTCGTATGAGTATCAACATCGATCACACAAAAGATTATGTCATACTCATCCCGTATTGAACTGATCTCCACTAATTTTTTCTTTTCAATAGCACAATCAACAACACTAATAGGAGCGGATCCGCATTCTTTACCGCAAATTTCAACTTGAACAGTAGATAGTCTCAATTTTTTGCGAAATTTATCGAAATAAAAGCATGAAGATTTGCTGTCTTCGCATACTATTAAAACAGATTTACCTTTAGTTAGAAAAGGCTTACGGCGTCCCAGCACCCTCTCTTTGATTCGAGGCCTAAACTTTTTAGGTTTACCTTTTTGTTTACTTCTTGGTGCCAACTAAGTCAAACCTTTCAAGAATAGGAATTGCGCCATATCTACCAGCAAGATATTTTTTTTGCATAGGTTCATCCTTGCGAACACCTTTGTAGTCCGCAAGCGAGTATAACTGCGTAGCCCCTTGCTTATTTTTCTCAGTAAACCAAACCTGGTCACGACCAAATAATTCCGGATCAAGTAAAGTAGTATCATGCGTAGTAAATATCAACTGAGCATGGTTACCACTGTTACCTTTAGACCAACTAAATACTTCTATTAGTTTGCGCGTAAGCAATGGATGCATATTTAATTCCAATTCATCTTCGAAAACAGTGTAGTCCTTTGTAATGGATAGTACCAATGGGGCCAGAAAAGAATAAAATCTTCGAGTTCCCGCAGATTCTTCTTGAAAAGAAAGAGTGTATTTACCCTCGCAATGGGAGAAGGTTTTCTTATATAGTGGACGTTCAGAGATAGTTTTTTTTATTTCTTCAGATGTATCCTCTGGGAATTCGAAATCAGTAACATCAACTTTTTCAATCTCGATATCATCAATGCCAAAGTCTGCATTTCTAAACATTTCCATAAGTAGCTTGTAAAATTTTTGGTTTTTTCCGGAGTTTTTAAAATCAAAAAACATCTCATCAGTCAATTGTGTCCCAAAACTCTCGCCGGGAAACTCTTTATATTTACCACCAAACCATTTATAAATAGTTGAAAGCTGTTCATGGTTCAACTGGGCAGCTGTTGACAAAAACAGCGAGTTATCCTTAACTGTTCCCCATATAGTTTTGTTCTGTCCCTTAAGAGATGGCCCAAAATATGGCTCATCTTGTTCGACATCTCTTTCAAACCAGGTTTGCGATCTTCCCTTTGGCCATGACAACAACCACTCTCTGGTTATTTTTTTACTCGTAGCCGAGAACCCATACTGATAACGAATTCCATCCATGAAGAAAGTTACTTCGAAAGTTGACGGCAATGTTTTCGTTTTATTGTCAAACGCGAACGGAGCGATTGGCAAACTTTGATCTGGCTTATAATTTGCCGAATCGCGGACGATGTCAATCATGCAGGACATCGCTTTGGTCAGGTTGCTCTTGCCGGATGCGTTTGCTCCATATACAACTGCGGATTTCAGAATGGAATATCCACCAACTTCAATTGAATTTGATCCCTTGGATTCTTCAGAGCTTGCAACGAGGCTCAGTACCTGTTCATCCTTGAAGGACCGGTAGTTGGATACTCTAAATTCAGCTAGCATTTGATTTAGCCCTTAATTTAATAGCTGTATTTGTCATTTTCCTGCACAGATCGGGGTTAGATTCTATTTTATCGTCAAATTATCATAATAAAACAAGAAAAATTTGGATTTTGCAGCTAAATCGGAAATATTCTGCAAAAACTGGATTTTACCGCCCTGAGAGGGGTTTTGATATTCTTCTGCTGTTCGGGTATAATTTACCGGTGACGTAGCTGGTGTGGCGATGTAATGTTGTTGGCGAATCTTTAAGGAACTGCCATGGATACTCTTTTGCTTGTGCTGGTTTGCGGCGGGGGGTTTATTGTTGCTTATCATACTTATGGGCGTTTTCTTGCTCGTAAGATATTTAACCTCGATCCTGATTCGCCTGTCCCCAGCCGCAAGCTCAGTGACGGGGTCGATTACGTTCCTACCCGCAAAGGTATAATCTTCGGTCATCACTTCACTTCCATCGCCGGGACCGGTCCTATCGTCGGCCCTGCCATCGGGATCATCTGGGGGTGGCTGCCTGCGATACTTTGGGTTATGGTCGGCAGTATCCTTATGGGTGCGGTTCATGATTTCGGTGCCCTCGTTGTTTCGATGCGCAATGACGGCAAGAGCATCTCCGAAGTTGCAGCCAAATATATTAACCCGCGAGTGCGGTTCATTTTTTTCATCGTTGTGTTTTTCGCGCTTCTGATCGTGATAGCCGTATTCGGTGTTGTGATCGCCCTGGTGTTCGACCAGTTTCCCAGTTCTGTTTTGCCTGTGTGGTTTCAGATACCTATCGCTGTAGGTTTGGGATGGGCTGTTTATAAAAAAAGTGCGAACGTGTTGCTGTCGACGGCGGCAGCTGTCTTGGGGATGTACCTGTTCGTCGCTCTTGGCGCATATGTCGAGGCGAAGTTTCCCGCCGCCTGCAGTATCGCCCAGATCGGACCGATCCCTGCGACCGGGGTGTGGACGATCATTCTTCTGGTCTATGCGTGGATCGCCTCGACGCTTCCGGTTACGACACTGCTTCAGCCGCGTGATTATATTAACGCATGGCAGTTGTTTATTATGATGGCTCTGCTGGTGGCAGGCGTTGCGGTGTCCTGTTTTTCAGGCAGCGGGATGGAGATGGTCGCCCCGGCAGTTCGCCCGATAGCCGACACCGATATCCCTTCGATCTGGCCGATGATGTTCGTTACTATCGCCTGCGGCGCGATAAGCGGTTTTCATTCGCTCGTTGCTTCCGGGACAAGCCCCAAGCAGATCTCAAACGAAAAGGACGTTCAGTTCGTCGGTTACGGTTCTATGTTGCTTGAAGGGTTTCTCGCGGTGCTTGTGATCGTCTGCGTAGGTGCCGGGATCGGCCTGGCCTACAAAACAGCAGGCGGAGAAACGCTTACAGGAAGTGCAGCGTGGCAGGCGCATTACGGATCGTGGGAAGGCGCAAAGGGCCTGACGGACAAGCTCAGCGCCGTTGTCGTAGGCGCCGCCAATATGCTTGGCAGTTTAGGTCTGCCGAAAGTTGCCGGCGTTACCTTGATGGGCGTTTTTATCGCCTCTTTCGCCGGGACTACGCTCGATACGACGGTTAGGATACAGCGTTATGTTGTCGGTGAGCTTGCCGGCGACCTGAAGATACCTTTTATGTCGAACCGGTGGACGGCAACGACGTTTGCAGTTGTAACCGCTGCCGGACTTGCGTTTGCAACCGGAGCCGGGGGAACGGGAGCCATGAAACTGTGGCCTCTGTTCGGCGCGGTTAACCAGTTGCTTGCGGCGCTTGCGCTTTTGGTGGTGACGATGTATCTAAGGAAGAAGGGCGGGTTGAAATTTCTTGTTTCGGCGGTGCCCTGTGTTTTAATGCTTGCTATTACCTGCTGGGCGATGGTGATCAACGAGAAAAAGTTTATCGACGAAAAGAATTGGCTGCTTGTTACGATCGGCGGGGGTATATTTGTGCTTGCGATGTGGATGGCGGTTGAAACTGCGATAGTGTTCTTTACAAGCGGCAAAGAAAAAGCTTTAGTCGCCGGCGATACCGCGAAAGAACAGGGCGCTAAGGTATAACAGGCGGAGCAAGGGGGATCAGTTTGAATCTCGCCTTGACCGGCGGCTTGGCAAGCATGATCTTGCCTTTAGCGAAGTATTCCGGCGGGAAGTTATAGATGACATCCCTTGTTATTACGTCCGCTTCGTCTTCATCGCCATCAAATACCTGAACGATGATATGCACAGGAGAATTTTTGTAAGCTTCAATCGCTTCAGGCGACCCCTTGAACAATGTTGACGACCCGGCAAGGTCGCTCTCATTTACCAACTCAACCCTGTATTTTCCCTGTAGGTTTTCGCTGAAGGCGAACAAAATATTGCGAGGCTGATACGTAACCGTGTCCAGCTCGGTAGAGGGAAGTTTTACCGTTACAAGATCCCCGTACCTGAAATCGCCTGAGTTAAGCTGCACGTACGGTTTTTTCGTCACATAATCTTTCTGCGCCTTTTCGACTTCCATCGCACTAAGATCTATCCTCGCCGCTCCCACCCATCCTTCTTTTATAAACACGTTAACAGTCGGCGGGTTCAGCGAATCGGGTATCATCATTATTCCGTCTTCGTCGAAGCATTCTATGGCCAGTTCTTTTTTTACAAGCTTTTCGACAGTAACCTGTATCATTTCAGGTTTGGCTGTTTCGACGCTAAGTCCGAGGCTTTTTATTTTTACAGTTTGGTTGAGCCATTTTACGGTGTCCAGCGGATATGTTTCGCTCTCGTCCTCCAGCTCGCTTTGC
>DAOVIC010000205.1 GCA_030671565.1 Anaerohalosphaeraceae bacterium | reverse complement strand
GGCGGCTTCCAGGAAACATCGCATCGCAAGGTCACGATCCCGATCGTTATTGAGGAATGTTTGGCGGCTGGTGTAGAGAAAAAGGATATCCGTTTGATCTGCAGCACGGGCCTGCACCGCAAGAATACGAAAGAAGAAATCTGTGACATTTTGGGTGAGAAAGTTTTTAACGATTTCTGGTATGCCGACCAAATCTATAACCACGACAGCGAAGACTGGGACAATCTTATAGAGTTGGGGCGTGATCGTATGGGCAGCAAGGTTATTATGAACAAGGAAGTTTACGAGTCGGACCTTGCTATCCAGATCGGACACGTTTTAGGCAATCCCTACGGTGGCTACTCCGGCGGGTACAAGCATTGCGCGACCGGCATTACTCACTGGGAATGCATCGCCGCTCACCACGTGCCGGACTGTATGCACAGGCCAGACTTTACTCCTGTCAGCTCCAAGAGTCAGATGCGTCAGAAATTCGACGCTATCGGTCAACATATGGAAGAAAAAATGGGAAAGAAATTTTTCACCATCGACGCAGTTCTCGATACTAAGATGAGGCAGATCGCCGTCTACGCCGGTTACTGCAAAGAGATACAGCCGACCTCATTTGTTGAAGCAGACAAACGGACCTATATTCCCTGGGCCGAAAAAAAATACGATGTTATGGTGTTCGGTATGCCGCAGAATTTTCATTACGGTAACGGCCATGGAACCAACCCCCTGCTTATGCTGCAGGCGATCTCAGCAAATATTATTCGGCATAAACGAGTTATGTCCGACAATTGCGTCGTCATAGTTTCCTCTATTTGTAATGGTTATTTTCACGATGAGGAGTTTCCTTCATATCGCCCTCTTTATGAACTGTTCCAAAAAAACTATAACAACGACCTGCCGGACCTGAACAAGTATGGTGAATATTTCGCTCGCAACCAGGAATTTATCGACAAATACCGCTTCAACTACGGCTACCATCCCTTCCATGCCTTTTCTATGATATCCTGTGGACACATCGCACAAATGCATTGTTCGGCTATTTATATCGTCGGTGCCTACGAACCGGGATATGCCCGCGGCATGGACATGAAATGCAAAGCGACTTTCGAGGAGGCGCTTAAGGATGCGGGCAAATATGTCGGAGACGCCCCGAACATCCTGGCGCTGCCCAGAACTTTCAGGACCGCCGGCGTGCACCTGATGATGAAGGGCGAAAGTATTTAAAGGCTGAGGCGTGATTGATTTTGACATCGAAAGATATGAAGCAGAAAAATCCTTCGACGCGTTGCTAAAACAGTTATCCATTTAATCCGAGGAAAAAAATGAATGTAACGGCAGTGATAACATTTTTACTCTTTACAGGCATGGTCGCAGTTATCTCGTATTTTAAAACAAAGGACGAGGATCTGAGGCATTCTACAGGCTACTTCCTGGCAGGTCGGAGCCTTTCGTGGTTCGTGATCGCCGGTTCATTGTTTCTTACTAACATCTCAGCCGAGCAGTTGACAGGCTTAAATGGTAATGCCTTCTCCAGCGGAGCAAATGTGATGGCATGGGAAACAATCGCATCTGTTGCCATGGTGGTGATGGCGGTCTTTTTCCTGCCCCGTTATATGAAGAGAGGGATCACGACCGTTCCGCAGTTCCTTGAAGACCGCTTTGGCAAGGGCATGCGTACTCTCGCATCATTCATCTTCCTGTATGCTCTTATCGTAGGCTTCCTGCCGTTCGTACTCTATGCGGGTGGGATCACTCTTGAAAAACTTTTTGGTGTATCGGCGGCACTGAACGTCTCGGATAAAACGGCGCTCTGGATCATGGTGACGTCTCTTGGTATCGTGGGCGGCTGCTACGCTGTATTCGGCGGTCTGAAAGCTGTGGCTGTTTCGGATACGATTAACGGTGTCGGCCTGATACTTGGGGGATTTTTGATCCCGGTTCTTGCTTTATGGAAACTCGGTGACAGCAGTGTTGTCGCCGGCTGGAACATTCTGCTTGAAGAGGCACCGGAACGGCTACAGGCCGTAGGAGTAGGCGAGGACGC
>DAOVIC010000043.1 GCA_030671565.1 Anaerohalosphaeraceae bacterium | reverse complement strand
TTTCTGGCGATGTCTATGTTTTTCTCTCCTATGCCATATCCTTCGCTGTTTGTTTTGATGACGGCTGCTCCGCCGAACAGTTGTGCGCGGTAGTGGTTTGGGGCGGGGTCGATCTTCATAAGGGCCTCGATGATATGCAGCGTTGCGGAGCTGCCGTATCTGGCGATGTCATAGTCGGTGTTTTCGAAGGGCTGGTCCTGCAGGAAATGGTTCATCGCGGCGTGGCCGTTCTTTGTGTTGTATAAACATACGCTTACACAGGAACCGACGAGAGTTTCAATAAGTTCCGGGCGTTTGGTTATGCGGTATTCAGCGGGTAATAAGAAAATACGATCCATGAGTGTATCCCTGGTGGGTTTTAAGGTGCCCTTAAGTTTTTCAGAGTTTGCCTGCGTTTTTGCCAACCGATAGTATTGTTGTCAGTAACTTATTATTGTCAAGCTTCTTTTTTTTGTTTATGCGGTGTGGCGTGGGTTGAATGATGTGGGATCCCGGTTTATCGGGAAACTTATTAAATAATTGTAAGGGCTGCCAAGTTCTTTGTGGCGGAGGTTGTAAAAGCTGCCTTGAGTGCAGTGGAAGAAGACTCGGCGGAATAGGCGAGAGGGAATATCTTCTATGCCCTGCGAATCGTGAAATTTACGGTTTGGAGGGCATTTTTTTGTTATTTTTTGAAAAAGCTTGACTTTGGGGCGTGAATCTACTATTTTATTGCGATTATCTGCTTGTGCGGGTATGCGCCCTGGTTGCCGTGTGGCGGTTTGGGCAAACTATTTTTTTTACTTTTTCTAACAATTGGAGATTGGTTCTGTGAATAAAGAACTGGCACGCGACCTTATTGGCGCAGGAGTACATTTTGGACATGGGGCAAGCCGCTGGAACCCTAAGATGAAACCTTATATCTTTGGGAAGCGGAGCAAAATCCACATCATCGATGTGAAGGAAACACTCAAAGGACTTTTAATCGCTCAGAAAGTAGTTGCAGACGTTGTGTCGTCCGGCAAGGACGTGGTTTTTGTAGGTACCAAGCGTCAGGCGAAGACGAGTGTCGCAACGGTTGCACAGGGTTGCGGGATGCACTGGGCTTCTGAGAGATGGCTTGGCGGTATGCTTACGAATTTTCAGACGGTTCGGTCGCGTCTTAAACGTCTCGAAGAACTTGAGAGCATGGAAGAAACTGGCAAGCTTGCGGCGGAGAGTAAGAAGCAGGCATCACGTCTTAAGCGCGAACTTCGTAAGATCAAGACGAACCTTGACGGCGTTCGTAAGATGGGCCGTCTTCCCGGCGCGGTTGTCGTAGTCGATGCCCGCAAGGAGCATCTTGCACTTCGTGAAGCAAGGAAACTTGGCATCGTTACTATCGGAATTATCGATACAGATTCAGATCCTGATGAAGTCGATGTAGCGATTCCGGCAAACGATGATTCTATTAAGGCAATCGAGATACTGCTTAATGCGATCGCCGAGGCAGTCAATTACGGTAAGGCGAATGTAAGGCCTGCCGGTAGTGCGGCGCATCCAGCTCGCGGGCGTTCCAAGAGAAAGACTCTTGCAAGTGCCGATGGCGGCGCAGATGCTGCTAAGACTCCGCCTCGAAAGATCGCTGTTGAGGCAGCACCTGCTGAGGCTGCACCAGAAGCCGCACCAGAAGCCGCACCAGAAGCCGCACCAGAAGCCGCACCAGAGGCTGCTGAGAGTGAGAAGCCTGCGGAATCTGACAGTGCTTCTGAGTAAGATAGCAACGGTGAAAAACTAAAATGTAAAACTAAAGATTCGGCTAGTTTATAGATGGTTTTACTTCGAAATTTTTGTTTGCTTTAAGTGCAAACGTATATTCCAGAATAGGAGTTTGAAAAGATGGCAGAAATATCGGCTGCGACAGTTATGAAGCTTCGCAAGATGAGCGGACAGGGCATGATGGATTGTAAGAAAGCACTCGGAGAGAGCAACGGAGATCTTGATGCTGCGATGGATATATTGCGTAAGAAGGGTCTTGCGACTCTTGCTAAACGTGCCGGTCGGGATACTACCGAGGGTAGAGTGGTTTGCAAGATCAGCGATGATAAGAAAACAGTAGCGATGAGCAGTCTTTGTTGTGAGACGGATTTTGCGTCTAAGAGCGAAGATTTTGTTAGGGCTGCGAATATTCTGGCTGATTACAGTATGGTTTGCGAAAGCGACGAAGGCGGTGAAAACCTTGCAGAGACGGCTGTTGACGGTAAGAAATTTTCCGAGGTTGTTACCGAGCTTATCAGTAAGACCGGCGAGAAGACCGAGGTTGGCGATTATGTGAAGTATTCGCTGACTGGTACGGGTGTGCTGGGTGTTTATATTCACTTTAACAATAAGCTCGGTGCTGTCGTTGAGATCGAGACGAGCAGCGACGAGGTTTCCAGTGCGGTTGAAGAAGTAGCCGTTGGCGTTGCGATGCATATTACCGCGATGAATCCGATGGGTGTTGACCGCGATTCTGTCGACCCTGAGGTGATCGAGAAGGAACGGGCGGTTGCAGCTGAACAGGTTAAGGGTAAGCCTGCCGAGATCATGGAAAAGATCCTGGACGGTAAGATCAATAAATTCCTCAAGGACAACTGCCTTGTTTATCAGACATTCGTTAAGGATGAAAGCGTAACGATCGAAGAGGCTGTTAGTGCTGCGGCGAAAGGAGCCGGCGGTGAGGCGAAGGTCAAAAAATTCACAAGGATAGAAATCGGTTAACCGAACAGTTTATAAGGCATCGAGAATTAAATCGATGCCTTTTTTTATAGCTGGTTTTTGTTTTGAAATCGAGTTATCGAGTTTTGGAAGTAATTCCAAAAAATATATAGAACAATGGAAATGTTTAAGGTTTTGTTGTCATGGCAGACTTGAAATACAAGAGGGTTCTTCTTAAGCTTTCGGGCGAGAGTTTTTGCAAGCCCGGCGGTTTTGGTATTGACGGCGAGTCTATAGGTCCGATCGCCGAGAGGATAGCGAAGATCTGCAAGCTGGGTATTGATGTCGCTGTTGTGATCGGTGGGGGTAATTTTCTCCGTGGCGCAACTTTTTCGGAGAAGAGCAGTATTCCCCGTCATACGGCGGATTATATGGGTATGCTTGCGACGGTTATTAACGGTTGTGCACTGCGGGAGGCAATGGAGAAGGCGGGTCAGCCGGCGCGTGTTCTCAGTGCGATCGAGGTCTCTGCGATCTGCGAGCCTTTCGTCAGGCGTCGATGTCTTCATCATTTGGATAAGGGCAGGGTTGTAATTCTTGCGGGGGGTACGGGAAATCCTTTCTTTTCGACAGATACCTGTGCGGCGCTTAGGGCGTCTGAGCTTGATGTTGATGTGATCATCAAGGCGACGAAGGTTGACGGTGTTTATACCGCCGATCCGATGATCGATCCCGATGCCGAGCTGTTGGAATCCCTTTCTTATCAGGATGTGCTGACTAAGAATCTGAAAGTTATCGATTCGGCTGCGATCAGTTTGTGCAGCGAAAATAATATCCCTGTTATCGTGCTTA
This sequence comes from Anaerohalosphaeraceae bacterium, assembly GCA_030671565.1. The sequence goes on along the minus strand of DAOVIC010000043.1, from coordinate 7,636 downwards.
ATATTTTTAAGGAAGGTAATATTACTAAGGCGCTCTACGGCGAAAAGGTCGGTACGATAATCAGCTGACTGTGATTGCGGTAGACAAAACGGAGAGAGATTATGCCTACGAAAGAAATTATAGCATCTCATGAAACAAGTATGAAGAAATGTATCGAGCATTTTCAGAGCGAACTGAAGACCATTCGGACCGGGAGGGCATCTACTGGTATTGTCGAACATGTTCGTGTGGATTACTACGGTTCTCCTACGCCGTTGAACCAGCTTGCTACTATCTCGACTCCCGATCCGTCGTCTATAGTTATTAAGCCATTCGATCCGGCGAGCATTAAGGATATTGTTAAGGCTCTGACGGCGAGCGATCTGAATATGCCTCCGATCGCAGACGGGAGGGTAGTTCGTCTTTCGGTTCCCCCTTTGAGTGAAGAGAGGCGCAAACAGATCGTCGGTCAGGTTAAGCAGGCTGGCGAACAAACGAAGGTTACTGTCAGAAATATTCGCCGCGATGCTAATAAACAGCTCGAGGACGAACAAAAAAATAAACTCATCTCCGAAGATGACCGAGATAAGGGCAAGAGGGACGTTGACGATTTGACCAAGAAATACGTTGCGAAAGCTGACGAGATCATCAAGGGCAAATCGGAAGATATAATGTCCGACTGATCCGGTCTTGCCCTTTGGGTGGAACCAGATCGGTAGATCGAGAGGTCCCGGTAAATCGGGATACCTGGAAATGTCAGCACGGGCAGGTAATTGTCCATGCTACGGTTTTAATTCGGGAGATGTTACCATGCAAGACCATGCCAATGCTCCGCGTAAATCGGGTTTGTTTAAGGCTATCAAATGGGGGCTCATCGTATTTGCCGTTGTCCTGGTGCTGGCTGTTGTCCTGGTGCCGGTAATTGTTTCATCTGAAAGCGGTAAGAATTTTATTGTCAGCAAGGTTAACCAATCTGTTGACGGTAAGCTTGATATCGGCAGTTTTTCGGTGGGTTGGTTTAAGGGCCTGCATCTTGGGGATCTTAACTTTTCCGATAATTCCGGTGAGATATCTATCAGCGTTAAGGATATTTCGGCGAAGCCTAAGTACGGGGCCTTGCTGGCTGGGGAAGTTTCGGTGTCCGATGCTGTTGTCGACAGTCCGAAAGTGGTGATCAATCTAACAGAGGACGCCAGGGCTGACGTTAAGGGCGGCGCTGTCGGCGGAGTTTCGAGGAAAGATACATCGAAAGAGAAATCGGGGATCGATCTGAAGTATCTCGATCTTACGATCAAGGACGGCGATGTTACGATCAATCATCGGGGCGCCGACTCTGTTGTAGAGACTGTTCGGTTTTCTAATATAGCATCGAAAGTCGATCTGAAGCCGGCAGGTCAGGAGTCAACTTTTGACGTTGCTTTTGCGGTTGGGGACAAAGGCGCGTCGTCCGACGTTGTTGCCAAGGGCAATCTTAAGACCGCGAAAAAGGGGTGGAAGCCTAAGGAGACCAGCGGAGATTTGGTGGTGAAGGTCGATGATCTTGATCTGGCGACGCTTAAGCCTTTGTTTGCGTTGATGGGGCAAAAGGTGGATGTGGGCGGTAAGCTCGATGCTGACGCGGAGGTGAGTATTGTTGAGGGTCGGGTGGAGAAACTTTCTGCGGATGCGGTGCTGGCGGGGTTTAAGCAGGTGATAGAGGGCAAGGAACTTGTGCTTGAGGAACCTGTTACGCTTAAGGCGGATATTTCTTCCGACGGGGATGATGTTAAGATCGATAAGCTTAATTTGAAGTCTTCGTTTTGCAGTGTTAGCGGTAAGGGGGGGATGAACTCGTTTGATTATATTGCTGAGGCCGATATCGCCAAGACGATGGAGGTCGTTGGGCAGTTTGTCGATCTTGGGGGTTATACTTTCGCGGGGAAGGCAACTGAGCATGGTACGGTGCTTTTCGATAAGGGTAATGTTCGGTTTAAGGGCGCGAGCACGATCGATGGGCTTGTTGTTGGTACTGCTGGCGGGAAGGCTACGCCGGTTACTTCTGCGAAGATAACTTTTGATCTTGGGTACGATTCCAAGAAGAATTCGGTGGGTATCGCAAGCTTTGGGATCGACAGTGTGCAGGGGCCCGGTAAGGTTGCGATCTTTGATACAGTGATCCCGCTTGGCGAGGATAAAAAGGATATGGATATCAGGATCGATGCCGATCTTGATATTGGCAAGGCTATGGATTATGCGCGGGTGTTCGATGCGGTCCCGGAAGGGCTTAGTGTTTCGGGCGATCTTAAGTCCGGGGTTTCTGTAAGCAAAGGCAAAGACGGGTATCGTTTTTTAAGTAAGAGCACGACAATTACAAACCTTGTTATGAGCGGCGATAAGACGACAGAGCCGTTTAAGGATCCTAAGGTCGAGCTGCAGTTCGATGCTGTTTTGGACTTTGATGAAAAGACTTATGACTTCCGCAAACTGAAGATCGACGCTTCGCAGATCGATATTGAAGGGAGCGTGAAGCAATCGCATTCGGGAGGTCAGACCAGGTTTGGCGGTGAAGTGAATGCGTCTTATGACCTGGCAGAGGCGGGCAAGGCTGCGGCTGAATTTTTGCCGAAGGGGTTCAGTATTGAGGGCAAACGTGTTGACAGAGTCGCTTTCGAATCTACTTATCCGAAGGGGCAGGACGACAAGCGGCTTGCTAATATGAACGCTAACGCTACGCTTGGTTTTGCAAAAGCGGAGTATATGGGGATGCGTTTTGGTGAGACTGACGTTAAGGTTTCGGTGAAAGACGGGATTGCGGAGGTCGCTCCTTTTTCGACGGTTGTTAACGAGGGGAGATTTAATTTTGCCGGTTTGGTTGATCTGCAGAAAGAGCCTATGGTTTTTGAGATGCCTGGGCCGATGCAGGTGGTCGAGAAGATCAATATCGATGAGCGGATGGCTGCGGAGATGCTTCGGTATCTTAATCCTGTGTTTGCAGACCAGGCCAATCTTAGCGGTGTTGCGGATTTTCACTGCAAAAAGCTTGTCATACCTTTGGGTGGTAAGGCGGATATTTCTAAGGCTCAGATCAAGGGTACTGTTGCGATGAGTGATATGGTTATGCAGCCGAAGGGTCTGCTTGGGCAGGCACTGAGGTTCGCGGAAGGAAAGAAGGAAAACCGAGCCGAACTTTTACCCACTGAGTTTGTTCTTATGAATGGGATGCTTAGCTATGAAGACATGCAGTTGAATGTTGATAATCATCCGATGAACTTTAAAGGGAAGATACTTCTTGCTCAAAAGCCGAGTCCGCTTGATATGACCGTGCAGCTTCCTTATAAGGTAATCTTTGACGGGTTTAAGCCGGAGTTTGAGACGATCGATGTCGGTGGAGACATGACGGACAGGGTTCCGCCGATCGCATTGGAGGGTACTGTTGAGAATCACAGGATCAATATGGACAAGTTTGCCGAAGGACTTCTCAAGAAAGCTGCCGATCAGTTTCTTAAGGACCAGTTGAAAGATGTCTTTAAGAGTGGAGACGGTAGCGGCGGGGAAAAGTCTGCCGAGGAAGAAGTTGTCGAACGTATTCTTGATATATTTAAATAAAATTAAAATTCAAAATTGCGGTTTCGTCCTTCGGCCGAGGTTGATTCAAGACAGGCAGCCCGCCTTCGGCGGGATTTTTTATTTGTGATGTTTTACTCGCCGATTATTTTTATTAGCAGGCGTTTTTTTCTTTTTCCGTCGAACTCACCGTAGAATATCTGTTCCCATGGTCCGAAGTCCAGCTTTCCTTCGGTTACCGCGACTACCACTTCTCTTCCCATTATAGTTCTCTTTAGGTGCGCATCTGCGTTGTCTTCGTATCCGTTGTGTTTGTATTGCGAGTATGGTTTTTCGGGTGCTAGTTTTTCGAGCCATTTTTCAAAGTCCTGGTGGAGGCCCGATTCGTCGTCGTTGATGAAGACGCTGGCTGTGATGTGCATTGCGTTGCAGAGGAGAAGGCCTTCGGTTATGCCGCTTTCGTCGAGGCAGTCTTCTACGAATGAGGTTATGTTTATGAGTTCGCGTCTTTTTTTGATGTCAAACCATAACTCTTTTCTAAAGCTCTTCATTGGTTTTCTCCAGATAAGCCGTTTGCATTGCTATTATTACCGGGATGACAGTATACAATAGTTGCTGTTTGGGTGCGCAAAAAAAAAGGGCTGATCTACGGATCAACCCTTTTTGTATTATCATTAGGCTTTGTTATACAAGGACGTGTATTTTTTTGCCCTTGAACTGGACTGTGCCCTCTTTAAGTGCGAAGATGGTGAAATCTCTTCCCATGCCTACGTTAAATCCCGGGCGCCATTTTGTTCCGCACTGACGGAGTATGATCGCTCCGGCTTTTGCGATCTGTCCGCCGTATAGTTTTACACCGCGAAACTTTGGATTACTGTCTCTTCCGTTCCTTGAAGAACCCTGTCCTTTTTTATGTGCCATCTTGCTACCTCATTATGTTTACAGAACTACCCTGATTAAATACGAGCCCCACATGATACTGTCTGTGGGGGGTGGTGTCTAGAAAAAACTGCAAATTAGCGATAAATCTTTGTTTTTGGTGCATGCGAGGCTATTTTTGTAGTTTTTTTGGTGTTTTTCATGGGGTTTCGATGAGTTTTTTTGAATCCTGGGGTGGTATAACGCCCTGGGCGGCCAACTTAACAAGACCAGTCTTATCTATAAAGAAGCTGGTTGGCAGATAACGTGTTGAGCTGTATGGCTCGGGCATTCTGGTTCGTCCGGCAATAATTGGAAAGTTAAGGTCCTTGTCGGTGGTGAATGACCTTACAGTTTCGATAGTTTCATCGGAGATGGCCAGTATTTGGAGTTTTTCGTTTTTTATAATTGATCGAAGCTCTTTCAGGTTGGCAATTTGTTTTTGGCAGCCGGGATCGTATGTGGCCCATTTGACAATTAGTACTTCTTTGCCAATGCTGCTGCTTAGTTTGTGTGTATTTCCTTCGATGTCAGTAACGGTAAAGTCCGGCGCCTGTTTGGTCCACCATGCCTGAAATATTGGCTGCCACTGGGCTCCCAATTGTTTCATTTCGGATAGGGCGCTGCTTATTTCTTTGCTTTGCGGGATTTTGTCGGCGTTGTAAGTGCGCGAGGTTTTGGGGTCCGTTTCATTTGTGGGCTGCTGATCTAGTGCGGGAGTTGCCGTTTTTTGCTCATCTGGTTCAGCGGCGGGTTTTTTTCTGCATCCTACGGGTAGAAACAGTATGAAAGATAGTATTATCAGGTAAAACCATATCTTTTTCGGTTCGGTCATATTGTTTTTTAGCATAATCTTTCCTTTTTTTTAGTAATACCAATAGGGTGTTCTGAAAAACTGTTCGCCTGCGGCAAAAAAAGATCAGACCGCGTACAAAGCGCACTTATTTATTGCAACAGGTATCATATCAGCCTTAATATCGTCCAGATCGGGGTTTTAAGTCAAGTTTTTTTGCTGGATAACGTCGTCTGAGTTAAAAATACTTTTAGGTGTTCCGGCGGTTTTTGTAAAGCGTTGCAGGTGGATTTCTTTGAGTCAGGCTTTGTGGTTGATTGTGGGCTGCTTAAAGATTAACATCTTGTGTGATGGTTGACTGAAATGTTTTTGATAAAGTTTTCCCGGTAAGGAGTTTTTAGTATGTCTGAAGGATTGATCGGTGTTATCGGTGGAAGCGGTTTGGGGCAGAGTTTGGGGCGGTATATAACGGATCCGGAGTTGAAGGAGGTCGATACGCCTTTTGGTAAGCCCAGCGGTGCGATCCTTGTTGGGAGTATGGGGGGTAAGCGAATAGCTTTTTTGAACCGGCATGGTGTTGATCATACTCTTTCGCCGAGTGTTGTTCCTTATCAGGCGAATATTTTTGCTTTGAAGTCTCTTGGTGTGACTGCGATCATCGCAAGCGGGGCGGTCGGTTCGCTTCGTGAGGAGATCCGGCCTAAAGAGCTTGTTGTTGTGGATCAGTTTATCGATAAAACTTACAAACGGGAGGGTTCGTTCTTTGGTGATTTTGGGGCTGTTCATTGCGAGCTTTCTCATCCCTGCTGCGCCAGGCTTAGGAAAGCTATTCATGACGCTTCGGGCGGTACCGGGATTCGGACGCATGATGGCGGTACGTATGTTTGTATGGAAGGTCCGGCGTTTTCGACGCGGGCGGAGTCTTTGATGCATCGGCAGTGGGGGGCGGATTTGATAGGGATGACTGCGATGCCGGAGGCGAAGTTGGCTCGTGAGGCGCAGATGTGTTATGCATTGATCGCGCTTGCGAGCGATTATGACTGCTGGCGCGAGCATGAGGCGGGGGTTGATAAGCAGGCGCTTTTGGCGGAGATCATCGGGAATTTGACGGCGGCGACTAATAATGCTATCGAGCTGATCAAGGCTGTTATTGAGAGGGACGGGGGGCTTTGTTCGGATGGGTGCGAGTGCAGAAAGAGTCTTGAGCTGGCGGTTTGGACGGATCCGAAGGCGATAGACGGCGCTAAGCGTCGGGAGCTTGGAGTGCTGTTTGAGTAGGTCAAAGATCAAATTTTTATGGGCGGGATTTCTTTCTTGATGCTATAATTGCTGCACAGCCTATTGCAAATAGGCTCATGGTTGCCGGTTCTGGTACCTGTGCGTCCAGCCATCCGCTGTCTATAAGCTCCCAGTCGATATCCCATCCGATCAGGTCCAATGCTATCAGGTCGACTTCGGTTAGGATGCCGAGTTCACCCGGTGCCATGGTTGGATCCATCAATCCCAGCGACAGGTTGTCTTTCCAATGCGAGGCCTGACGTCCGTCTCCGGTGAAGTAACCTGTGGACATTTGGAGGCTTGTGTCGCCGAGGTATAAGGAGTCATCGGTGTTTGGAGCCAGGTTTCGCGGAGTATCGGTAAAATCGAAACCTTCGCCGAGGTCTTCGGTTCTGAATCTGAAAAGATCGAGTGTCTGCGGTTGCACGTCGCTTGTGGAGGCGTTTTCAGAAAGTACGTAATCTATGTAATCAACTTCACTGATGAACCCCAGTGCATGTCCTATTTCGTGGACGGCGACTCCGACAAAATCGAATGCTCCAGCATCTATTCCGTCGGTAGGATCAAAGTCCCATGAGTAGTCAGTTGAGAATTTGATGGTTCCGTCCGAGTCGTCAAAACCCGTTTGGCCCAGGGCATGGTAGCTGGCTTGCGAAAGAAGCATCGTTCCGTTAAACCCAAAGTTGCTGGGCATGTATGCGCTGAACTGTGCCGAACTGGGCAGATTTGGCAGTAGAGAAGCTTCTCTTGCATTGTTTGTTTCGCCTGCATTTGCCGAAACCAGGTCACGGACCGTATCAAATCCGCCTTGCAGCAGTGAAGTCCATGTTGATCCGAGTATTCCGGAGCCCAGGGAAGTGAAGTCGAGATCGAGATTAACGCTTATGGGGTCCTTGAGTACGGTACTCCATCGGTCGGCAGCCATGTTGAAGGCGTTTTGTGCGGCGATGTTGTTTTGCAGATCCGCTCCGTATGTCAGATTGAAGGAGAGGCTGGTCGATGAGGAGGCAGCAGGATCAAGTCGGCCCGAAGCTTCTACCGGGCTGATCGCGCCGGTTACGGTTGACATGTGCTCGATGGATTCTGCAGATGCATTTGAGTGTGCGAAAACAGCGATAATGAGAC
>DAOVIC010000189.1 GCA_030671565.1 Anaerohalosphaeraceae bacterium | reverse complement strand
TCTTCAGAAAAAATAACTCTCTCGTATTAACCCTAAGAAAACTTTTTATTTAGGATCTCTGAGATCACTTTCGGATTTGCCTGCCCCTTTGATTTTTGCATGACCTGACCGAGGAGGAAGCCCATCGCTTTTTTGCTTTTCTTTCCGCCTGCTGTTACCTCTTCGACAGCTTTTTGATTTGCGGCGAGTACTTCGTCAACCATAGCCTCAATTTGGCCGCTGTCGCTGCTTTGGATCAGATTTTTCTCTTGTGCGATAACTTCTGGCGATTTTTGACTTTTCGCCATCTCCTCAAATATCGTCATCGATGCGGTTGCACTTATTTCCGATGAATCCACCATTTTTGCAAGTTTAGCGAGTGATTCGGGATTCAGACCAAGTTCTGCGATAGAACAATTGGCTTCGTTTGCCATTTTTGCTCCGGCCTGCGTCAGGAGATTGCAGATACGTTTTGGCGTTCCGCCTGCTTTTACGGCGTTGTCGAACAGATCGGCTGTGCTTTTTTCAGCCGTGATGACACCTGCATCATAATCGCTTAGCTTGTACTTGTCGGTATATCGCCTCTGTTTTTGAAGTGGAAGTTCGCAAAGGCGCGATTTTATTTCGTTAAGCCATTCGTCTGTTATTTCAACTGGTACCAGGTCCGGTTCGGGAAAATAACGGTAATCGTGAGCTTCTTCTTTTTCACGCTGAAGAACTGTGCGTTCGTTGACATCGTCCCATCCGAACGTTTTTTTGTTGCCCATCTCCATCGTCTTTCCGGTTTCCAGGAAATCGTTAAGCTGTCTTCGTACCTCGTAGTTTACGCTTCTTTCCAGGGCGCGAAAACTGTTGAGGTTTTTGATCTCGGAGATAGGTGTCTTGTAAACCTTGCCGTTTTTGGTGATATGCAGATTTACGTTCGGTTCAAATCTCATATGCCCCTTTTGCATATCGGCATGAGATACGCCGATATACCTTACGATCTTCTGTAATTCTATCGCCAGCGAACGAACCTCGGCGCCGCTTGACAAGTCGGGTTCTGTGACGATCTCGAGCAGGGGGGTGCCGGTTCTGTTCAGGTCGATCGCGGAAAAATTGCCCAGAGTATGCGTGTTCTTGCCGGCATCTTCTTCGAGATGTGCGCGGATTATACGGATTCTTTTTGTTTCACCTTCTTCAAGCGGGATATCGATATAGCCGTTCTCGCTCATCGGCAGGTCGTACTGACTTATCTGATAATTCTTCGGCAGATCGGGATAATAATAACTTTTCCTGTCCCACTTGGTAAAAGAAGGAATGCTGCAGTTAAGAGCAAGAGCAGCCAGGACGGAATACTCGTATGCTTTCTTGTTCATAACCGGCATGACGCCGGGCATTCCGATACAAACCGGGCAGACATGCGTATTGGGCTCTGCACCAAAAGCAAGCTCGCAGCCGCAAAAAATCTTCGTATTCGTCTTAAGCTGAACATGAATCTCCAGCCCAACAATAACTTCATATGTAAGGTCGCTCATATTATTTCTCAGGCAATAACCATCGGCGTCTTTGTATGAAAATCTGTTTTGGCTTCGAACATTTTTGCTATTCGAAGGAGTTTGTCTTCTGTGAATACATCCGAAAGTATCTGTAAACCGATTGGCAGGTTTGAACTGTCAAAACCGCATGGTATGCTTATGCCGGGGACTCCTGCCAGGTTTGCGGCGATAGTGTAAACGTCGGCGAGGTACATCTGGAGCGGGTCGGCAGTCTTTTCACCTTTCTTAAACGCAGTCGTCGGTGAAACGGGCATCATGATACAATCGGTTTTTTTGAAAGCTTTTGTGAAATCGCCTCTTATGAGGTTACGTACTTTCAAGGCTCTTAGATAATACGCATCGTAGTATCCGCTCGACAGCACGAAAGTGCCAAGCATGATACGGCGTTTGACTTCGCTGCCAAATCCTTCTGCGCGTGATTTCGAGTATACTTCCACATAATCCTTCGGGTCGGCAGTGCGATGGCCGTAATGGACGCCGTCATAGCGTGCGAGATTGCTCGAAGCTTCGGCGGTTGCTATTACATAGTAGGTTGCGATGGCATATTCAAAGTGCGGCATTTCTATTTCGACAATCTCTGCGCCTAGTTCTTTATACACATCGATGGCATCTGCGATGGCCTTTTGCACATCGGGGTCAGCGCCCTTGTTGAATTCGGGGACGATACCGATTCGCAAACCTTCAACCGGCTTGTCGATATCGGCCAGGTAATCGCGATCCGGGGCGATATCTTTGCTGATGCTGGTCGAGTCCCTCTCGTCTCTTCCGGAAATGACGTTGAGCAAAAGCGCCGAGTCTGTGACATCGCGTGTTACCGGTCCGATCTGGTCGAGGCTCGATCCGTATGCGACCAGCCCGAAACGCGAGACTCTGCCGTACGTGGGCTTTAAACCTACAACACCGCAAAAAGATGCCGGCTGACGTATTGACCCGCCCGTGTCCGAACCCAATGCGCCGAAGCACATTTTCGCCGCAACGGCTGCTGTGGAACCTCCGCTGCTTCCGCCTGGAACACGGGTTGTATCCCAGGGGTTGGCGGTT
>DAOVIC010000063.1 GCA_030671565.1 Anaerohalosphaeraceae bacterium | reverse complement strand
TTCATCCTGATATTCCGACACTTGTAAGCCCTGCAGACCTCGCTATCGTTGTTGATTCTGTGGAGCTTGTATGGAACGAAGGTTTCGCAGCGGACTCTCACGATGTTTACTTAAGCACAGATTATGCTCTTGTTGCCGCGTTAGATGATTCCGTTAAGATCGCAGGCGTAGCTTCGCCTTTGGAGGTTACAAATCTCGATCTTGAGACCGAGTACTTCTGGACGGTTCAGGCTACAGCTGCATCAGGCGGGCCATGGCCAAGCGCTGATGTGTACAGCTTTACCACGAATAACTTCGCGGCTCTGGATGGTTTCAATGACGGAGTATTCTGGGTCGAAACTCCCGGAACAGGCGCCGACGTCAATGACTTTGTCATAGGTGCCGAATTAGTCATGGAATTCAGTTATGACGATGCTGGCGATGTTGTCTCCGAGGCAAGCCTTACTTTTGCCGAAGCGAAGGATCTTTCTGCGGCTACCGGTCGCGAAGCCCTTACTTTCCGACTTTACGGACAGGCGGACAACGATCAGGAAGATATGTATATAGCTCTTAGCGACGGGGTCACTACAGTTCAGGTACCTGTTCTGCTTGAAGGCGAACCGGTTGACCTTACCTTGCCGCTTTATAAGGACTATGAGTTCCTGCAGATCGACCTTGATGATTTTGCTCCTGTAGATCTTTCTGCAGTTACCAGTATTGCCATTGGGTTCGGTGACGGAGTTAGTGAAGGCAAGTCCGGTACGGTTTATATTGACAATGTCAATGTACGTACGAGAAGATGTATCAACCTATTTGTCGACGGCGATATCGCTGACGGCGATTGTATTGCCGGCCCCAATGATCTTGCTCTTATGGCCAGAGACTGGCTCGATGCGGAAACAGTCGTTACAGCAACTACTGCTTCTACCGATGGCTTGATCGTACACTTTACTTTCGATGAAATCGTTGATCCTAACGCAGCTCTTCCTGGCGATGAGTATTTTGAATCATCCGTCGGCGGAGCAACCGGAAGTATTGTTGATACTGTTAGTGTTGTTGCCGGTCAGATCGGTAATGCGGCAAATATGGCTGGAGCAGGACATGTCACTATAGATGATTCTGCTGCCGTTCTTGCGTCGCTTGCAGATGAGATCACTGTGTCTATGTGGTGCTATGGCGATGTAGATACCAGCGGCGAGGTAATTGTCGCCGACTCCGGCTTCAGGGCGTATACAGCAACAAGCTCGATAGCGATGTATACACGTATCCCGAATGATACCGGTGATGTTATTTTTGGAACTGCAAAGATGGGCGGCTCGTGGATGTCGTGGAACGATTCGATTCCTGCGGACTGGACAGGTGCATGGAACCATTATGCGTTTGTTGTCGATGCGGCGAGCAATTTCCAGGCTGTTTACTGCAACGGTTTGATGGTTTCTCGTGACAACGATGATGTGAGCGGATATGCCTTTGATCTGGTCGGACTGGATAGATTTGACATAGGTCAGACGCCGCAATACGGTGGCATGATAGACGATTTCAGAATTTACAACCGTGCACTTGATGCATCTGAGATAGTTGATCTTGCAGGCGAAACTTCTGTTACCCAGAGTTCTTTGTCCAATGCTGATATAGATGGAGACGGAATGGTTAACCTGGTTGATTTTGCTGAAGTGGCAAGCATATGGCTTGATGAAATACTATGGCCATAATTGCCCCATAGTTTAGATTTTCAGGGAGGGCTTATGCCGGTTTCAGGTATGAGCCCTCCTGTTTGGGGTTGGTTGAGAAGTAGTTTCATCGTTAAAAGTTGATTTTAGCTTTTGATTTGGCTTGGGACATTGTTAGGCCTCTTCGATATTTTCAAATGCAAATAATTATATCGTAACTAAGGTATGTAATATCAGTGAAGTGCCATCAATCTAATCGAAAATGGAGATTGGAAATGAAGTCCCAAAAAGGTTTTACATTAATTGAGTTGCTGGTAGTGATAGCTATCATAGCTTTGCTTTTGTCGATTCTCCTTCCAAGCCTGAGAACCGCCAAGGAGATAGCTAAGCGTGTAGTTTGTTCGAGTCAGTTGAAGGGCAGCGGGGCTGGTTTCCATGCTTATGCAACTGATAACAATGACGAGCTTCCAGCGTCATTTTACGCTATGCACAAAAAAGACGGCAGTGATCTGATATTCCAGGATATGGATATGCCCTGGCGTTCATTTCGTATTATGGAGATAGATTCATCGGCTCCTACGAGCGCACAATACCCTACTTATATAAAAAGATGGACCAGTAATTATAATAGCGGCTGGGATCTTGCGGGGACAAAACGTATGTGGAGTTTCGGTGCTTTATATGATGCCAAAATAATTGAAAATGGTGAGAATTTTTACTGTCCGGCTGTAGCCCGTTCCGATAGTGGATTATATCAGTACGAGACCTACATTGATGGCCATTCCTGGCCCTGGTGGAATACAAGCAGCACCAATTCTAATATTAATCAATTTGTTCATGTTAATTATTATTATCTTCCTCAATCTCAAAAGAAAAAATGGGTGATTGACTCACCCGAAGACAAATATTTTCAGGGCCCACTAGAGGTTCCAATGATGGCAGTGAAAGCCTCTCATCTCAACGCCAATTATGTTATGAGTGTTGATATGATGGCGGATAACTTTTTCACACACAAGGTGGGTAAAAAACGCGGAGTTAATGCCCTGTATGGTGACGGAAGTGTTGCATATAGTCACGACCCGGAGGTTTTCCGCCACGAGATATGGGATGTATTGCTTGAGGATGAACAGGCGCATATAAATAACCAGCCGGCTCTTTTTCGTGCGATTATCAAGGGCATAGAAGGCAACACCTCTTATATGGATATGATTTCTTTTTAAACAGCGGTTGAATCGGTAAATCATTTGTGTTATTTAAGGGCGATGGAATTCTTTGCGTAGAAATATGTTGAGCATTTAACGGTAGAAGGGAATCGCTGTGAAATTCGGATACTTTGATGATATCAGCAAGGAATATGTAATTACAGAGCCCAGAACGCCTTACCCCTGGATTAACTATCTTGGGAATAAGGATTTTTTTTCCCTAATCTCTAATACTTCCGGCGGTTACAGTTTTTTTAAAGATGCCAGGCTAAGAAGGCTGACTCGGTATCGTTATAATAATATTCCGCTGGACTCTAACGGCAAGTATTTCTATATCAACGAAAACGATCAAGTGTGGAATCCTGGTTGGCAGCCGGTTAAAACCGAGCTTGACGAATATCAGTGCCGGCACGGATTGGGTTATACAAAAATTCGCGGTCAGAAAAATGAGTTGTCCGCGGAAGTTCTAAGTTTCATACCTTTGGGCGTTTCTGCGGAAGTGCAGAAGCTTACATTGAAAAATCATTCGAAGTCCTCAAAGAATTTCAAGCTGTATTCGTTTGTCGAGTGGTGTCTTTGGAACGCACTTGACGATATGACAAATTTTCAGAGGAATTTTTCCACAGGCGAAGTTGAGGTGGAAGATTCGGTGATATATCACAAGACCGAGTACAAGGAACGCAGGGATCACTATGCGTTTTATTCGGTGAATTCTGAAATTTCCGGGTATGATACTGACAGGGAGACTTTTACAGGAACTTATAACGGTCTGGACAGGCCTGATGTCGTATTTGGCGGTGAATCCAAAAACTCCGTTGCCCACGGCTGGTCTCCTGTTGCTTCACATTGCCTTGATATTGCACTTGAACCGGGCGAAGAGAAGGAGTTTGTTTTTGTATTGGGTTATGTCGAAAATTGCGACGCGGAGAAATGGGAATCGCCCGGCGTAATCAATAAAACAAAAGCAAAGAAAACTATCGCCCAGTTCGATACAGCTGAAAAAGTCAATATGGCTTTGGCTGATCTGGAGGAATACTGGGACGGGCTGTTGTCGGTTTACACAGTTAAAAGTCACGACAGCAAGCTTGACAGAATGGTCAATATCTGGAATCAGTACCAGTGTATGGTTACTTTTAATATGTCACGGAGTGCGTCTTATTTTGAAAGCGGTATTGGCAGGGGGATGGGTTTCCGCGATTCCAACCAGGACCTGATCGGGTTTGTCCATCAGATCCCTGAAAGGGCAAGGGAAAGAATTCTCGACATCGCCGCTACGCAGCTGGAAGATGGCGGAGCTTATCATCAATATCAGCCGTTGACGAAACGCGGTAATGATGAGATCGGCGGTAATTTCAATGACGATCCATTGTGGCTGATCCTTTCGGTTACAGAGTATATTAAGGAAACGGGAGATTTCCCGATCCTTGACGAGATGGTTCCTTTTGACAATGACGAGAGCAAAGCTGCGACTTTATTCGAGCATATGAAGCGATCATTTTGTCATGTAGTAGAAAATCTTGGTCCGAACAATCTTCCTTTGATCGGACGTGCAGACTGGAATGATTGTTTGAATCTGAACTGCTTTTCAACAAATCCTGACGAGTCGTTCCAGACAACCGAAAACAAGACAGGCGGCAAAGCGGAGTCGGTGTTTATCGCAGCAATGGTCGTTCTGTACGGTAACGAGTTTGTCAGGCTTTGTTCCCAGGTCGGTAACAGTAAAGAAGCCACAAAAATCTCGCTCCGCGTAGCGGCGATGAGCAAGGCAATTGACAAGCATGGGTGGGACGGCGATTGGTTTATAAGGGCTTACGACTTTTTCAGTAATAAAGTCGGCAGTAAAAAGTGCGATGAGGGGCGCATATTTATCGAGCCCCAGGGATTCTGTGTAATGGCTGGCATTGGAGTCAAAGACGGAAGAGCGAAAAAAGCTCTGGATTCGGTTAAGAAATACCTGGATTGCGATTATGGTATCGTATTAAACAATCCGCCTTTCTCGAAGTATCATCTGAACCTTGGCGAGATTTCAACTTATCCGCCTGGGTATAAGGAAAATGCCGGGATATTCTGCCATAACAATCCATGGGTAATGATCGCTGAAACTATGATCGGGCGCGGCGATGAAGCCTTTGAATATTATCGCAAGATCGCACCGAGTTACCTTGAAGAAATATCCGATCTGCACCGCACCGAGCCTTATGTTTATTCGCAAATGATCGCCGGTAAGGATGCGTATAAGCCGGGCGAGGCTAAGAATTCATGGCTTACCGGGACCGCTTCATGGAACTATTTTGCGATCTCTCAATATATACTTGGAGTCAGGCCGGATTATAAAGGATTGGTTGTTGATCCGTGTATTCCTAAGGATTGGCGGGGGTATACAGTTAGCCGTAAATTCAGGGGCGTAGAATATAATATCGAAGTTGAAAATTCCAACGGTGTCTGCAAAGGAGTTCAGCAGTTAATCGTTGACGGACGCGAAATTAAGGGTAACATTATCCCATTGTTTGCCGCTGGTACAACTCATAACGTTAAGGTTGTTCTTGGTTCAGCTAAAGACACATTGCTTATTAAGAAAACTACGGAAGAGAACGCTTATGAGTCAATCTAAAATTGCATTCAAGGAAAAATTCGGTTATGGACTTGGTGATCTTGCTTCAAATTTGTTTTGGATGCAGTTCGTTTGGTTTTTAAATTATTTCTATACGGATGTATTCGGTTTGGCGCCTACTGTATTGGCGACAATGATCCTTGTAGTACGTATCTGGGACAGTCTTAATGACCCGATAGTGGGTGTTATTGCGGACCGTACGAATTCGAGATGGGGCAAATTCAGACCTTATCTTTTGTGGGGTGCAATTCCTTTCGGTGTGGTTGGAGCATTGACGTTTACAACGCCTAACTTTTCGCCTTCGGGCAAACTTGCCTATGCTTATATAACATACGCTTCGATGGTTCTGATCTATACCATTGTAAATATTCCCTACTCGTCTTTGATGGGCGTGGTATCTGACGATCCTAAAGTTCGCACGAGTTTTTCTCAGATGCGTTTTATTATGGCGTTTACCGGTGGTTTGATCGTCCAGGCCGCGACATTGCCGATGGTTGCCGGTTTTGGTTCCGCGGATCAGTCGGTGATCAGTGCACAATTAATGAACGATCATGCGGTCGTTGTTGCCGAACAAGGCAATGGTTCGTCCAGGCTCGAAGTTACAGCGGTCACAGAAGACTATCAAGAGCCCGGCTATTGGCAGGGTTTGTGGTGGAAGGTTTCCGGGCTTGTGAACGAGGAGGACCTTGGTAAGTTTACGAAAAAGAAAACTTTCTATGTCAATACCGAAAGTTACTACGAAGAGTCAAAGATATCTTACAAAGACAGTTCTGAGGATGATTCCTTTGAAAAAATACTTTATGCGGTCAGCGGATTTGATGAGATACAGATCGATCTTGCCAAAGTATTTCCTCCCGATGCGGAGGAATTTAAAGATATTGACCTTGCGCAGGCAGAGTTTTCTGTAAAAGTTGTCAATGAGCAAAAGGGATTTCAACTTGCGATGACTGTTTTTGCCGGAGCTGCGGCATTTCTGTTTATAATCACTTTTGCGACGACCAAAGAACGTGTAAGTCCTCCCAAGGGTCAGGAAACTTCGCTTCTGCAGGACATCGGCGATCTTATTACCAATGTTCCATGGCTTATACTTTTTGCGTTGGGGATCATCACTCTGTTTCATGTTTGCCTTCGAAACGGCGCTATTATGTATTATTTTAAGTATAACATCGGAAATACAAAAATCGCTCCGCTGTTTATGCTTGCCGGTACATTTGCCAATCTCATCTCTCTTTTTGCGGTAGGATGGATCGAGCGTATGTTTGGAAAGAAAAAAGGTTATGCAGGCTTGATGATACTGACGATGGCATTAACGTTTGCATTCTATTTTGTGCCTGAAAGCAATTTGCCGCTTATCTTTATCGTACATGTGCTGATCAATTTTATGTTCGGACCGACGGCAGCTTTGGTGTGGGCGATGTATACCGATGCAGCGGATTATTCGGAATGGCGAACCGGCAGACGTGCAACCGGTTTGGTTATGAGTGCCTGTACTATGGCACAGAAATTCGGCTATACACTTGGCGGGGCTTTGGGTATGCTGCTGCTTACTTATATTGGATATCAGGCTAATGCTGTTCAGACGGATAAGGCTTTGTCAGGTATTAAGGGCATGGTTAGCTGGATATCGGCAATACCCTGTGCGATAGGTTTTGTTTTGATCTTGTTCTACCCACTTACAGAACATAAGCTCAATACCATAGAGGCTGATTTGAAGGCTCGCCGTCAGGGTGAGTCGGATGTACAGTCGGATGTTTCTTAAAGTCCCATAGGCGGTTCTGGTATGCAGTATGGATATTTTGACGACAAGAATAAAGAGTACGTTATCGAAAGGCCGGATACGCCGTGCCCGTGGAGTAACTATCTAGGCTCGACCAGATACGGTGCGATCATTACCAACAATGCCGGGGGGTACAGCTTTTTCAAGTCTGCTGCGCAGGGTCGTTTTACCAGGTTGCGTTTCAATAGTGTCCCGCTGGATCAGCCCGGCCGATATATATACCTGCATGATCTTGACAGCAAGGACTATTGGTCTTCTTCATGGCAGCCGGTTGGCAAAAATCTCGATGAGTACAAATCAGAGTGCAGGCATGGTTCGGCTTATACGATCATCACTTCAAAGTATTCCGACATCGAATCCAAGGCCGCTTATTTTGTCCCGTTGGGGCGTGATTTTGAGTGCTGGCACTTGCAAATTACTAATACCGGAACCTCTAAAAGAAAGCTCAGGCTGTTTACTTATGTCGAGTACGGCTGCAACTGGAATGCTTCTGATGATCTGAACAATCTCCAGTATTCTCAGTATATAGCCGACATGAAGGTTATCGACGGAATCATCGATCATGGATCGAATGTCAATCTTCCTGAGATGCCGGGTAATTTTGAAGAAAAGGATCAGGGGCGTCATACATTTTTGGCAGTAGTCGGTGCAGATGTCAGCGGTTATGATACTGACAGAGAAGCTTTTCTTGGTCCATACCGAACTTACGCAAATCCCCTGGTTGTCGAGCAGGGCAAGTGCGGCAATTCTCTGGCTTCTGGCGGAAATCCCTGCGGTACTGTTCAAATTGATATCGAACTTGCCCCCGGAGAAACGAAAGAGTTTGCGGTTGTTATGGGGATCGGCAGGGCGGATGTCGAAGGCAGGCAGGTTGTCAGGGAATTTTCGGATCTGCAAAAAGTCCAAAGCGAATTTGAGAAACTGAAACGTTATTGGCATGGCAGGCTTGATAATCTTGCGGTCGAAACACCGGACGCCGATGTCAACAGTATGCTGAACATGTGGAGCCCTTTCAACTCTCTTATAACTTACTCGTGGTCACGTGCTGCGAGCCTGGTTTATTCGGGTGCCCGTGACGGACTTGGTTTTCGTGATACGGTTCAGGACATGCTCGGAGTGACGCATAATATTCCGGACGAAGTTGGCGCCCGTCTTGAGCTTATGATAACAGGTCAGGCTTCTACCGGCGGGGCTATGCCTGTAGTTAAGCCGTTTTCGCATCAACCCGGTTCAGAAAAACTTCCCGCCGAGACAGAATACCGCTCTGACGATTGTCTGTGGCTGTTTAACACTGTCGATGCCTATGTCAAAGAAGTCGGTGACATTTCATTTTATCAGAAGGTTTTGCCCTATGCCGATAAAGGCGAAGATACGGTTTTGGGTCATCTTAAGCGAGCGATCGAATTCAATATTGAGAGGTCGGGGCAGCATGGTCTTCCCTGCGGATTGTCGGCGGACTGGAACGATTGCCTTCAGCTTGGTCAGCAAGGGGAGTCTGCGTTTGTTGCTTTTCAATTGCGTTATGCCTTGAAAACTTATATTGAAATTTGTGACATTTTCAGAAATCAGGATGAAGTTGACTGGGCCGACGGCCATCTCAAAGAGCTGGATGAAAATTTACAGAAGCATGTCTGGGATGGCCAGTGGTTTTTACGGGCATATCGCGCCGATGGTTTAAAGTTCGGTTCGAAAGAAAATAAAGAGGGGACTGTCTTTCTAAACCCTCAGACATGGGCGGTTTTCAGCGGGCACGCTTCCAGCGAGCAGGGTCTTGGGTCGATGGATGCGGTCAAGGAACATCTGGCAACGCCGTACGGAACAATGCTTTGCGGGCCTCCGTTTGTCAAGACAGACTTTAATGTGGTCAGATCTGTGCTGTTTAATCCGGGCATGAAAGAAAACTGCAGCATCTTTAATCATACACAGGGTTGGGCCGTTATCGCTGAATGCATGCTTGGGCGCGGCGATCAGGCGTTTGAATATTACAAGGCATATTTGCCCGCGGCTTATAACGACAGGGCTCAGCTGAGACAGATCGAGCCTTATGTTTATTGCCAGTCTACGGACAGCAGGTACAGTGCTCATTTTGGCTCGTCCAGATTGCCGTGGCTTAGCGGGGCGGCGACATGGGCGTATTTTGCGGCGACGCAGTATATCCTTGGGATTCGGCCGGATTACGACGGATTAGTGATCGACCCGTGTATT
>DAOVIC010000022.1 GCA_030671565.1 Anaerohalosphaeraceae bacterium | reverse complement strand
TGTTATTGCCGAGGGCGAAGGTTCTACAACGAAAGCCTTTGATCATTACAGCCGGGCGATGGAGCTGAAACCTTCTCGCAGCGGTTATGTGGTCGCATTAGCGGAATTGAAGTCCGAGACGGGTGACGATGAAGGTGCTGTGGAACTATTGCGTAAGAAGTCGGATATGCTTTATGCGCCATCTGAGTTGAAGGTTGCTTTGGCGGAGATGCTTGTTCGGCAGGGTAAGATTGATGATGCGATAGTAGTATATAACCGGCTTCTTGCCAGCGAGGGCGATGAGTTTGCGTATTTGGTTCCTCTTGGTTATTGCTATGTAATTAAGAAAGATTGGGGAGAGGGTGCTCGTGTTTTCTCCCGGCTGGTCGAAAAAAGCGATGGTCAGGGGCGTGATACATATATTGAGATGCTCGGAATGTGCAGTCTGAACAATAAGGACTATGTTCAGGCGATGAAATGTTATGACCGTCTAAGTGTCAAGAGGCGAGGTGATGCCGATGTGTGGCTTCGTATGGGTCAGGCTGCATTCGGCGCGAATGTCCCGGCACGTGCGTTGGTCTGTGCCAAAAAGGCCTATGCCTTACGTCCCGGAAGCGGCGATGCGATAATGCTTAAAGCTTGTGCGGAATATGCTCAGGGAGATTATGCGAAGGCTTTTGAGAGTTTCGGTCAGATTTCCAGCAAGAAAGAATTGGCTTCGTTTGTCGAAATGATGATGACCCTTTGCTATGAGCGAATGGGAAAAGATGTTGGATAAAAAGAGGTGTTCAATGAAGTTGAAGCAAGGGAAAGTCGATTTGCGTTATAATAAAATGTTGATCATAATTGTTGTGGTTCTTGCTGCTTGCAGCCTGATGTCGCATATTGTGTCGCTTGTTACGGACATAAATGTGAGTGTTGTTTTCGGGACGTGTACCGGTCTTGGGAGTCTTGTTGTTCTTTCGAGCCTTGCGTGCAGTTGGTCAGGTACGATAACATCGCTGAAAGTGATAACGCGGAAGCTAAACGACAATAAGCCGGAAGAGGCTTATGCCGGAGCGGCGAAAGCGTTGCTGCCATTGCTTGAATCTATCCGCAAGTTCAGTCAGGACGCGGAAAAGAAGACGGAGGAGCTTTCGAAACAGGCGATGGATTTTAATCTACAGCTTCAGCTGCTTCGTCGTGAGAAGAAGAATACCGAATCAATTCTTTACAGCATCAACGATGCGGTTGTTGTGATCGACGCATTCGATCGTCTTATTATGGCGAATTCGGCATCTGAGCATTTGTTTGATTTCCAGTTCGATGAGTTGAGTATGGCTCCACTTTCTGAAGTTATTTCAGACAGTAAATTTGTTTCGATCATGCATCAGAGCAGTAAGAGTAAACAGCCTCATGTCAAGCACGATATAAACGTCGAGCGTGATGGCGAGATGCTGACATTCGATTGTGTGATATCGTGTGTGAAGGACGAGGATGGGGAAGTCAGCGGAGTTGTAGCGATACTTCATGACATAACTCGTGAGAAAGAGATCTCGCGTATGAAGAACGATTTTGTAAGTCATGTTTCTCACGAGCTGAAGACCCCTCTTGCTTCTATCAATGCTTATGCTGAGATGCTGGTTGATGGAGAGGCTGAGGATCAGGATACGGTTGTAGATTTTTGCAAGATTATCCAGAGCCAGGCACAGCGTCTTAACAGGCTTATCGAGGAGATATTGAATATTTCCCGCATTGAGTCCGGTCTTATCAAAGTTGATAAGAAGGCATTTAGTATGGCGATCCTGATACAGGAATCTTCCAAGATGATCGAAAGTTATGCGAAGGAGAAGAATATCACGGTTACGGTTCCTGCACCGATCATTTGCGATCAGGTAAATGCCGATAAGGATATGGTTTCGCAGGTGGTTATAAATCTGTTGAGCAACGCGGTTAAATATACGCCTGAAGGCGGTCATATAACGGTTGAGAGCGAAGTGAATGAGAGTGATAAGCATATCTGCGTTAAGGTTTCCGATACAGGTGTCGGTATTCCAGCCGATGACGTTGGGCATGTGTTTGATAAATTTTTCCGGGTTGAGGCGAATAAGAAAGTTGCCAAGGGTACCGGTCTGGGTCTTAACCTGGTTAAGCAGATCGTGGAGAAGGTTCACGATGGTGAGGTTTTTGTTACAAGTAAGGTCGGAGAAGGCAGTACGTTTGGATTTAATATGCCGCTTGCATTAGAGCATGCGGAAAAAGTTAGTAACTAAAATCGGAGTTTTGACATGGCACAAAGAAAAGCATTAGTAGTAGATGACGAGATCCATATTGTTCAGGTTGTCGCGATTAAGCTACGGAACAATGGTTTCGATGTTACGACGGCAGAGAATGGAGCGATTGGTCTTGAGCTGGCCGGTGAAATCGAGCCTGATGTAATTATTACGGATTTTCAAATGCCTGTGATGACGGGTCTTGAGATGGTGGAGAATCTTCGCAAGCAGGAATCGACTCAAGATATCCCTGTTATTATGCTGACTGCTCGTGGTTTTGCGATCGAGGAAGAGCAGCGAGAAGCTTTGAATATATCTGCATCTCTGAGCAAGCCTTTCAGTCCCAGAGAAGTGCTTAAGACTATTGAAGAGACCTTAGAGACTGTTGCGGTAGGTTAATTTTTTATCAACACGAGAGAATAAGGCTTACAACTAATGAATACTGTAATCACAGAGACGCTTTCTACTACGCAGATGAACTGCCTGAAGAAATTTGGGGTCAAGGTCAATGCATTGGGTAACGATCTTATCGTTGTCGATGGCGAAGGTCAGTGCATTTTAGAGTGTTATGAAGAGCGAGATGACGTAGAGGTTATCGCGGCCTGGAATTATTCGGATAAGGTTCTTCGGGATATGTCGAATAAAGTTGGGCGGTTTGGTCCTTCGGGGAGTTTGCTGGTACGCAGCCTAAGTGACGGAGAGCGTGTTGTCGGAACTATTGCGGTTCGCTGTAATGGTAAGGCGGACGAGGGCGTGATCTGCGATTATCCCGGTGGGGTAGTGTCGGATGTGTCGAAAGCAGATCCCAGTGCGATAGATTGTATGGTTGAGCTGGTTGAGATGTTTGCAGCTCAGTTTACTCACGAAGACAGGAGTATGAGCCAGATCGAGAAGGTAGGCTCTGAACTTGCGCAGACTTATGAGGAATTGGCGTTGCTGTACAATATGAGCACCAATATGAAGGTGACGCAATCGAATGCGACTTACCTTCAGCTGGCTTGCGACCAGATCACTCAACTGGTCGATGTCGAAGGAATAACGATCTTCCTTATAAAGGAAGTGGAGGACGTTGAGGATTCACTGGCGTTGGCTGCCGGTTCCGGTCTTATCGCGATCGATCTTAATATGGCGGATATTCTTCAGATGCACCTGATGGAAGAGTTGGGTCTTGGTAAAGAGGCTTTGCTTGACAGTATGGTCGATTCTCCGTTTAAGTACAGCTGGCCCGAAGGCGTTCGTAATATACTCGCGGTTCCGCTGCAGGGTTCTGATCGTATGGTCGGTATGATGGTCGCGACGAACATAGTCGATAAGCCTGATTTTGACAGTATCGAAGTGAAGCTTTTTAATTCTGTTGCAAATCAGTGTGCGATCTTTGCCGAGAACAATCGTTTGTTCAGTGAGCTTAAGGGACTTTTCATCGGTTCGTTGAAGGCATTGACAAATAGTATCGACGCGAAGGATCCATATACTCGCGGTCATTCCGAAAGAGTGGCGTTTATATCGCGATGGATAGCGGAGCGACTTGCTGAGACTCATTCGGTGGATGAGGATCAGGTACATAGGATATATCTTGCTGGTCTGCTGCATGATGTCGGTAAGATCGGGATAAGCGAATCGGTACTTTGTAAGAACGGTAAGCTGAACGACAAAGAGCGTTCTCAGATAATGTCTCATCCTCGTATCGGTGCTGGGATACTGGCAGATATTAAGCAGATGAAGGACATCGTTCCGGGAATTCTTTATCATCATGAACGAAGCGATGGTAAAGGTTATCCGGAAGGTTTGACAGACAAGCAGATACCTTTGATAGGCAAGATAGTCAGTCTTGCGGATTCTTTTGACGCTATGACATCCCGTCGAGTATATCGCGATGCGATGAGTATCGATCGTGCGATAGGCGAGATAGAGAGCGGTCTTGGTACTCAGTTCAACCGTGAGATAGGTGAGGTATTTTTAAATAGCGACATCAAGAAGCTTTGGAGCGTGATCCAGGATGGTTTTATAGAGCGTTGGGACTACAGTAATTTTGACGAATACGGTTCCAGGGCAGTTGGGACGTTGATACGATGAAGATAAAAACACAGAATTATAACAATGTGACAGTTGCCGAGCTTCAGGGCGAGCTGGTTACGGAGTATGTTCAGCAATTTAAAGACTCGATCGCCGAAACGATGTCCGGAAATCCCGGCGGTATAGTTCTTGATATGTCGAAAGTGGGTTTTATCGACAGCCTTGGGCTTGAGGAGTTGCTTTTGCTTCGCGATGAATGCAATAGCAAGAACTGCCAGTTGAAACTTGCGGGACTTGATGAAAATTGCCAGAAGATATTTGTTGTAACCCGTTTAGAAAATCAGTTGGACACTTATGAGGAACTGGCGGAAGCGGTAAAGAGTTTTGTGTAAAAAACAGGCGGTAGGCAGAAGGTAATCGGCAGTAGCGGTGGATTTATCTTCGGCGAGGCTGTTTTGATTTTTTGGGATTATTTTTATTGGTGATATGAGGTTTTCATGGCGAGTGTAGCTACTAGTAATAAATTGCAGCTCGGTCAGGTTCTGCTTGAGCGTGGAATTATTACCGCCGATCAGATAGATGTGGCACTTGAAGAGCAGCGAAGGGGCGGTCATAACCGGCTTTTGGGCGAGGTTTTCGTAGACCTTTCGTTCTGTTCTGAGGCTCAGATAGCGTCGGCTCTTGCGGAAGCTTACGGTGTTCCTTATGCGCAGATAACTCCGAAGATATGTGATCCTCAGGTTACAGAAGTTCTTCCGCGTGAATTTCTTGAAGAGCATATGGTTCTTCCTTTGTTCAATGTAAACAAAGTTCTTACCGTTGCTTTGAGCGAACCGTCAAATGTTTATCTGATCGATGAGATAGAGCGGTTGAGCAATTGTAAAGTTCAGATAGTCTGTGCGTCAGTGAAAGAGATCAAGGCTACGCTTCAGACATATATGCCTGCGGCGAATGTGTTTGTGATCGATGATATAATCGAAGATACTTCGCTGGACGATTTTTCATTAATTGAAAGTGTAACCGAAGATATCGGCGATCTTGAAGAGGTTGCCGGTCAGTCTCCCATCGTCAAGCTGGTTAATTATCTGATCTATAGTGCTGTTCATGAGAATGCCAGTGATATTCATATCGAGCCGGACGACAAGCGTCTTCGTGTTCGCTATCGTGTTGACGGTCATCTTTACGAGAAGATGAAACCGCCTTTTCAGATGCATGCTGCTATCGTATCGAGAATTAAGATCATGGCGGAACTTGATATTGCCCAGCGTCGTCTTCCTCAGGACGGAGGTATCCATGTATTGATGGAGGGTCGTTCCATCGACCTTCGTGTTTCAGTGACTCCTGGTAATCACGGAGAAAAGGTTGTGATTCGTATAATCGATGCCCATAAGATGCTTGTAAGTCTTGAGTCACTGGGTTTTAGCTATGATAATCTTCAGTTGTTCAAAGAGAAGATAAGCGCTCCTAACGGTATAGTTCTTGTGACCGGTCCTACCGGTTCTGGTAAGAATACGACGCTTTACGGCGGTCTTGCGGAGATAAACAACGAACAGATAAATATATGTACAGTTGAGGATCCTGTTGAGTGTAATATCAGCGGCATCAACCAGTTCCAGGTTCAGGATTCTGCGGGATTCGATTTTTCTACGGCTCTTAGAAGTCTGCTTCGTCAGGACCCAGATGTTATAATGGTCGGTGAGATACGTGACAATGAGACGGCTTCGATTGCGGTTCAGGCGGCATTGACGGGTCATCTTGTTCTTTCTACACTTCATACCAACGATGCCCCCGGAGCTGTTACACGACTTACTGATCTTGGAGTTGCGCCATACCTTATAAGCGCATCTTTGATAGCTGTTATCGCTCAGCGTCTTGTTCGTAAGATATGTCCGAGTTGCAAGGACGAGTACGAGCCGCCAAGCAATATCAAGCGTTTGTCTGAGCGTTGGAAAGTCGAAATTCCTAAATACTATCGCGGAGTTGGATGCAGGAAGTGCAGGAACACGGGCTACATCGGTCGTATCGCGATCCATGAGATGTTTCTTCCCAACGAGACGGTGCTGGATGCGATAACTGAAGGTGTTACTATAAAAAAGCTTCGTAAAATGGCGATCGATAACGGAATGCTTCCGCTTCATTTGGACGGAGTTGAGAAAGTTAAAGCCGGTATAACTACGATGGAAGAGATATTGCGAGTAAATAGCGTTTAGACTGGAGATATTATGACATTGGCACAGCCGACAATGTTTGCGATGCAGGAAGATACGGTAAAGAACAAGCTGAATCGTAGAGTTAAGAGCGACGAATTAATATCGTTCGCAACTCAGTTGTCCGTGATGCTTGATAGCGGAGTTGTTTTGAGCGAAGCACTTGAGGCGATATCGAGTCAATGTAACCCTGGTGTTTTCAAGGAGGTTCTTGAAGATATCGCTAACAGAATTACAAGCGGTGACAGTTTTTCGGGCGCATTGACAAGGTATCCTAAGGTTTTCGGTACGATGTTTATAAGTATGGTATGTGCGTCTGAGGCGTCTGGTAAGATGTCCGAGATGCTTGAGGTTCTCAGCGGTTACCTTACAGCGGACGCTGAGACTCGCAAGCGTGTTAAGGGTGCGATGATCTATCCACTTGTAATGCTTTTGATGTCAGTGGCGGCGACCGGTTCTTTGATGTTTTTTGTTCTTCCCAGGTTTGCGTCGATCTATAATGCCAAGGGTGCAGCTCTTCCCAAGTTGACTCAGGTTCTTGTGAGTTTTAGCACGATTCTTGGTGATGCGAAAATAATGACGATAGTGATGACGATGCTGTTAGCTGGCGGGTTTGGTATGTATTACTGGCGACAGACGGTGTCTGGTCAGAAGTCCACGGACTGGTGCCAGATTCATCTTCCAGTATTCGGCGGTATGTTCATCGATTCGGTTCTGACTCGAAGTATGCGTATAATGTCTACGATGATCAAAACCGGTGTTAGCCTTCTTGATACTCTTGAAGTGATGAAGATGTCATGCGGGAATTACTATTTCAATCGTTTGTGGTCCGTGACCGATGCGAAAATCCGGGATGGATACCAGCTTTCCGATTCTATCCTTCTTGCTCCTTACAGTGAACTTGTTGCTCCCGGTATCATCCAGATGCTTCGTGCGGGCGAGAAAAGCGGACATCTTGCGGATGTATGCGATAAGGTTTCTTTGTTTTATGAGAAAAAACTTCAGGTTTCGATCAAGACGGCTACTTCATTGATCGAACCTATTATGATCATTATCATGGGTGGTGTAATTGGAACGATAGCGATCGCCTTGCTGCTGCCTGTTTTCCGTATTTCGAGCGTAATGGCGCATTAGTACTGTGTCCCTGATAAAAATCAGGATCAGCTTGCTGCAATCAGCCATCCGCTGTGTTCGGCTCCATCGGCAATGTTACAACATTACCTGCTTCGCTGGCCTTGCGGCTGACTAATTGAGCTGGCGCTGAATCCAGAATTTTACAGGGGACAAAGCACTAGGGGGTTATTTGGCAGTAGATTGCGGTTTCGGCCTTTGGTTGAGGCTATTTTGGTATAAAACGCGGATTTGGGTGGGGAAATTGCACTTCAATGTCTCATAAAAGCTTGTTCTTGCGGCGTTTATCCGTTTTTTTCGATTTATTTCGTAGAGTTTTTGCAAATTTAAAAAAATCATTGCAAAACTTGCATTTTCCGATATAATCCCCAGTCTGTCCGTGTGATCGGTACGGGTTGTAAGTATAGTATTTACAAATAAATGTAGTTTGCAGAAGATTAGTTGAAAGGTGTTTTTTAGACGATGTTGACGAAAGAGAAGAAAAGTACGATTATCGATGATTACAAAATTAATGATTCCGATACAGGTTCCCCTGAGGTTCAGATAGCGATCCTGACCACTCGGATCAATGAACTTACTGAACACCTGAAGACCCATAAGAAGGACCATTCCTCACGGCGCGGTCTGCTTAAGATGGTTGGGACGCGTTCAGCTTTATTGAAGTATGTCCGTAATAAGGACATGTCTCGTTATCGCGAGATCATCCAAAAGCTCGGCCTGCGTAAATAACATTTCTTCGGGCAGAGATTTTTCGATTAATTCACTGCTGCCCAATATGCGATGTTGTCTACAAGAGGAGTGTTTGGAGAGAGAAGTTTGTTTTTTTTGATGTTTATAAATGATGTTTGAGACGGAAAGAATAGAAAATTATGTTTGAAGTTTATCGAGTAGAAAAAGAATTGGGCGGGAAGTTAGTTTCGATAGAGACAGGGAAAATAGGGCGTCAGGCCCATGGTTCGGTTATGGTTCAGTGCGGCGAAACCGTTGTTATGGTTACAGCTACCTGTGCCGAAGCCAGAGCGGATATAGATTATTTTCCATTGAGCGTTGATTACCGTGAAAAGTTGAGTGCGGCTGGTAAGTTTCCAGGCGGATTCATGAAACGTGAGGGTCGTCCTACAACGAAGGAGATCCTGACAGCCAGGAAGATCGACAGGCCGATTCGCCCGTTGTTTCCAGATGGTTATTTTGACGAGGTTCAGATCCTTTGTAATGTTGTAAGTGCCGATGATGAGAACGATCCTGATGTCCTTGCAATGCTTGGAGCGAGTGCGGCACTTGTTATAAGTAAGATTCCCTTCCTTGGCCCTCTTGGAGCGTGCCGGGTTAGCCGTGTTGACGGCAAGTTTGTTGTCAATCCCACGCATTCAGAGCGTGAGACGAGCGATTTTAATCTGATCCTTGGCGGTCGTAAAGAAGCGATCAATATGATCGAGGTGGATGCTAAAACAGTTAGCGAAGAAGTTGTTGCCGATGCTGTTCGTGTCGGTCATGATGCAGTTCGCGAAATCTGCGATATGCTTGAGGAACTTCGCTCGAAGTGCGGCGTTGAGAAGATGGAAGTCGAAGACGATCTTGATACCGAGCTTCTCGGAGAGATCAAAGGCAAGGCGTTTGATAAGCTTTGTGAGTTGTGTGTGATCCCTGTTAAGTCTGAGCGTATGGCTGGTATCGGTGAGCTGAAGAAGGCTTTGGCAGAGGAATACCTCGAAGCCGGCGATGATGGCGAAGCACGAAGCACTAAGATCATGTTCAACCGTGTATTTGGTATGGTGGAAAAAGCTGCCGTTCGTAAGAATATACTTGACGGCAAACGTCCTGATGGCCGTGGTTATTCGGATGTTCGTCCTATCGAGTGCGAAGTCGGATTGCTGCCGAGGGCTCATGGTTCGGCGTTGTTTACCCGCGGTGAGACGCAGGCACTTGTTTCTGTTACTCTTGGTACCGGTCGCGATCAGCAGATAGTTGACGGACTGCTTGACGAGTTCGGTCAGGACTTTATGCTTCATTATAACTTCCCACCTTCTTCGGTTGGCGAGGTTCGGTTTATCCGTGGTCCGGGCAGACGTGAGATCGGTCACGGTGCTCTTGCGGAAAAGGCTCTTGAGCGGGCTAAGCCTGCTTCGGATGTTTTCCCATACACAATTAAGATCGTCTCTGAGATAACGGAGTCGAACGGTTCGAGTTCTCAGGCTTCGATATGCGGCGGTTCGCTTGCATTGATGGATGCCGGTGTTCCGATGCCTAATCCTGTTGCGGGTATTTCGATCGGTATGATCAGCGACGGCGGCAGGTATGAGCTTCTTACCGATATTCTCGGTGATGAGGACCATTTTGGGGATATGGATTTTAAGGTTGCCGGTACGTGTAACGGTATTAGTGCGATCCAGCTTGATATTAAGGCTTCCGGGCTTTCACATGAGATCCTTGTCGAGGCACTGGCCAGGGCGAAAACCGCGAGGCTTGATATTCTTGATTCGATGAACAAGACGATCAGCAAGGGTCGCGAGGAACTTAGCGAGTTTGCACCGAAGATAACGAGCATCAAGATCGATCCTGATCTGATCGGTAAACTGATCGGTCCCGGCGGTAAGATGATCAAGTCTATCCAGGAGCAGACTGGCACGAAGGTTGAGATAGAAGAGGACGGTACTGTCAATATCAGTTGTGTTGGCGGCGACGGTCATCTTGCAGCTCGTGAGATCGTCGAAGGCATGACAACTCCTCCGGAAGTTGGCAAGATCTATGAGCGTGCAAAAGTTGTATCGGTGAAGGATTTCGGTATTTTTGTTGAGATCGCGCCTGGAACTGAAGGTTTGTGTCATGTAAGCGAACTTAGCGACGGATTCGTCAAGAATGTGACGGATGTGTGCAAAGAAGGTGATATTGTTCCTGTTAAGCTTTTGCTGATAGACGATCAGGGCCGGTTTAAGTTTTCGCGGAAGGCTGCACTTGCTGAATTGGAAGGTTCTGACGAGAAGAAATCTGAATAGCTAAAAAAGTCATTGTGATATAAATATAAATAATGGATTGTTAATGGCCTGGTAGCGAGGGTGTTGAAAGTGTCAGAATGGTTCTGTATTAGGGCAGGGCCAAGCTTGAAAAGGAGGCACTTATGGCAATGGGTAAAGTCAAGTGGTTTGACCCAAAGAAAGGATTTGGATTTCTGATCAATGATGACGGTGACGATGTTTTCGTTCACTATACCAGCATTGATGGCGACGGGTTTCGATGTCTGCGAAATGGGCAGACGGTCGAGTACGAAGAAGAAGATTCTGACAATGGGCTTAAGGGCAGTAATGTTCGCATTGCTGAAATTGGCGGTAAGAGTAATATTCGCCAAAAATCCGAAGTGTCCGAGTAAATTTAATCTTTGTACGCTGTCGTTCAGGAAGGCCAGGTGTTCGGAAAGCATGTGCCGTTTGGCGGTATGTGTGGAATCTGGATATGGTTTTGTTAGCCTCCGTGTTCTGTGAACATTTTACAGGAGGCTTTTTTGGCTGGATAGGTATTTGGTATTGAAGGCTGTTCGACCGTTGTAGTTTTAAAGGGGTGTAGTAGGCTTTTTTGCGCGGTTATGCGGCCCGGAATACAGGTCAAATGAAGAGCCATTGTTTAACATGAAGAACTTAAGCATTCTAGTCGTAGATTCCGATAGTGAAAACAGCCATGCATTTGCCGGCGAATTGCGGGGTGAGTTCGCGGATGTGTCTGTTGTGTGCAATGCGGAAGCGGCGATGGCGTTTCTTGACGAGAGGGGCGTCGATGTTGTAATCACCGAAATGGAGTTGGACGGGGGGGGTAACGGTCTTGATGTCCTGAGGTTTGCCCGAAGCAAGAACTCGTCGGTGAATGTGGTTTTTGCAGTTGGTAACGGAACTATCGAGAATTGCAAGCAGGCGATAAGAGGTGGTGCAGTAGATTATCTTGAAAAGCCTGTGAGTGTTGAACGTATTGCGGAAGTTATTTCGGCGTTTAATGCGGGGCGTGGCAAAGGTGGTAAGGATAAGTTTGTTTTTAGCGGGATCGTTGGCAGAAGTCATGCGATGCAGGGGGTTTTTCATGTTCTTGGCAAAGTTGCCCCCACTAATATCGGCGTTTTGATAGAGGGTGAGTCGGGGAGCGGCAAGGAGTTGATAGCCCGTTCGATCCATGATAATTCTCATCGAAAAGCTAAGCCTTTTGTTCCGATGAATTGTGCTGGTTTGACGGAGAGTCTGCTTGAAAGCGAGTTGTTCGGACATTCCAAGGGCGCCTTTACAGGTGCGGTTTCTGATCGTAAAGGTTTGTTCGAGATAGCAGATAAGGGTACGCTTTTTCTCGATGAGATCGGTGATATGCCGTTAAATATGCAGGCGAAGCTGTTGCGTGTATTGGAAGATGGAGTTGTAGTTCCTGTGGGATCGACGCGGTCGACTCTTGTTGATGTTCGTGTTGTCAGTGCGACGAACTGCGATCTTGCCGAGCTGGTAAAGGAGAAGAAGTTTCGTCAGGATCTTTATTTTCGGATCAAGGGTGTTAGCATAACTGTTCCTCCGCTTCGAAACCGGCCTGATGATATTGCAGAACTTTTCGGTTTTTTCCTTAAAGAGATATGTGTTGAACTGGGCAAGGATATTCGCCGAATAACTGAGGGTGCGATGAGTATTCTACAGGGTTATGAATGGCCCGGTAATATTCGACAGTTGCGTAATTGCGTGCGGATGATGGTTGTTATGTGTGATAGTGACACTCTTGATATTCGCGATGTTCCAGCTGAGATCAACCGTGTAAAACAACTTGAGGGGCATGTGACAGGGTTCAGGGGAGAGGTTGTTGGTGTTCATCTGCCTGGTGAATATGCGGGATTGACATTAGGTGAGGTCGAGAAACTTCATATCAAGAATACACTTGAGGCGACTGGCGGAAACCGTGCTGAGGCTTCAAAAATACTGGAAATCGGGGAAAGGACGCTTTACCGGAAGATCAAAGAGTATGATTTGTAGAATTTAGGTTTGTGTTCCGGGAGTAAACCCGGTAAAATGCCTTGTTTATGCCGGTGTTGTGTATGTTATCAGTGTTTAAATTTGCGGACTGATTTTAGTTTTTTGTAAGGTGAATTGATGTCGATAGTGGTTCAGAAATTTGGCGGTACTTCTGTTGCTGATGCGGGTAAGATACGCAAGGCTGCGATGCGTGCGGTTAATGCGACTAAAGAAGGTAAGCAGGTCGTAGTTGTTGCTTCTGCTCGTGGTAAGCAGACCGATCAGCTTGTTGCGGATGCGTTGGAGTTGAATCCTAATCCGCCCAGGCGTGAGATGGATATGCTTTTGAGTACCGGCGAACAGCAGACGGTTTCGCTGATGGCGATGGCTCTTGACGAGATGGGTCATAAGGCATTGAGTTTTACTGGTACTCAGATCGAGATGCTTACGGATGATGCTCATTCGAAGGCTCGTATCCAGAGTATCGGTTCGGAAAAGATCCATAAGAAACTCGGCGAAGGTTTTATTGTGATCGTTGCGGGTTTTCAGGGTATGGATGCTGATGGTAATATCACGACGCTTGGCAGGGGCGGGTCGGATACGAGTGCTGTTGCACTTGCAGCGGCATTAGGTGCTGAGGCTTGCGAGATATACACGGATGTCGATGGTATATATACGACGGATCCCCGCAAGTTTTCCGATGCGGTGAAGATGGACATGATAAGCTATGACGAGATGCTCGAGTTGGCAAGTCTTGGTGCAGGTGTTATGCACGGACGTGCGATCGAGTTTGGTAAGAAATACGACGTAAATATCCATGTTCGAAGCAGCATGGAAGATAAGAAGGGTACAATAATAACTCACGAGGTGCCACAAATGGAAGGTATTCTGGTTTCGGGTGCAACAATACAAAAAGATCTTGCTAAGGTTGGTTTGCTGGGTGTTGATAATAAGCCGGGCAGTGCTGCGAAGATATTTGCTCATCTTGCGGCGGCGCAGGTGATCGTTAACGACATCATTCAGGTTGAGATCAGCGAAGAGAAGGCTAATCTGTCTTTTACTACTGCTAAGAGCGATCTTGAAGATGCTAAGAAAGCGATCGAGGAAATCAGCGTGGAAGTACATTGTCAGAATGTGTTCGTTCGTGAAGATATAGCAGAGATATCTGTTGTTGGTGTCGGGATGCGTTCGCATTATGGTGTTGCCGAAAAGCTTTTTGCGACGCTTGCAGAGAATAAGGTTAACATCGATTCTATCACAACGAGTGAGATACGTATAAGCTGTATTGTCGATATCGATCAGGGCGATGAAGCTCTTGCAGCGGTTTGCAGGGTTTTTGAGCTGGATAAGGCAGTCGATCAGCGAGGGGCATAATTTGACAGGTGAGGGTAAAGTCCGGTATGCGATGAGCAGTCGTTTTCGCAGAGGGCTTATCGCAGCGGCGCTTGTTGCGGGGGTTTTGTTAGTTCTGTTGGATCATTATGGCGGCGGGGGGATTCGCAATCTGCCGGTGTTTGTCGGTTTGAGCGGTGAGGATGCGGGGAAATATCATCTGAAGTCCTTTCGTGTTGTCAAGGTTGTCGACGGGGATACGGTCGATATAGATATTGCTGACGGTGAATATGCAACGACGCGTGTTCGTCTTTTGGGGGTTGATACGCCGGAGACTAAGAGGCCGGGCGAGAGTCCGATGTATTACGGGGAGGAAGCGAGTTCGTTTACTGCGGAGTTGGTGCTTGGGGAGGAAGTTACGATCGTAATCGATACGGTGAGCGATGTTCGTGACAGGTATGGGAGGTTGTTGGGTTATGTTCGGTTTGGCGGGGGGCGTGTTTTGAACGAGGAGCTTATTGTTAACGGATTCGGTTATGCCGATCTCCGTTTCGATCATAGCGAGTATGACCAGTATGTTCGTTTGCAGGAGTTGGCGATAGAGTCCGGGGCGGGGCTTTGGGGTGATGTCAGTGGCGATCAGGTTCCGAAATGGCTGTTGCGTGAAAGGCCCGGATTGCTGGGGCAGTAGGATCGCGAATTGTAAGATGCAGATTTTCTATTTGGCCAATGCCTGCTGATATTTGATCTCGAGGAGGAGTTTGTGGCGAACTTCTTCCTGTGCGAGATTTGCAGCGGCGACCCTTGTCTGCGGGGATGTGGCCTTTGACATCAGGTCGACGTATACTCGGAATGACTTGTCCTCTCTTCTCATTGCTTCTTTAAGCAAATTGAGATATGTTAAACGCAGGGCGTCAGGGATTTCGACTGTGATATCGAGGTCGGAAAAATTGAGGATGTTTTCCGTGTCGTTTATGACCTTGCCGGTTTTTAGCAATTCAAGTTCAAGCAGTGCCTGATGGCGTTGCTCTTCAATTGCCAATAGTTCGAAAAGCATTTTTGAATTGTTGTCGGGCATTTTGTCGGCAGCGTCTTTGTAGTACTCAATCGCCT
>DAOVIC010000144.1 GCA_030671565.1 Anaerohalosphaeraceae bacterium | reverse complement strand
GCTGTGACCGTGTCCTGCCGGCATCGGGTTTTTTTATGGAGATAGTAATGAAGAACCAAGACACAGCGATTGACAAAACTGAACCGCAAAATGCCGTATGGGCGGCAAAATTGTATCTAAATACCGGTCATGTTCGACCAACGCATCCACGAACACTGCATTACGCGGCGCTGAATATTGCCGGCCTGTCTTTACCTGACGGCAGTGCTTATTCAAATACACCTGAGGCTTTGGCTTTTCTTGAGGATGCTTTGCAAAACGCACAATTGCTGGGTCTCATTCCATACGACGCTTTCGATCATTCATGTTCTGTTGCGAACCATGATTTAACGGTTCCGATTCCCGCAAACTCAACACGACCATGGAAACAGCTCTTAAAGCTTAAGATCGAAAAAGCCTGCACTTCGTATCTAAGGTCTGTGCAGGCAATAATAATGCCCGTTCATGTTGAGGTATGGGCAGAAAACACAAAAGGGGCAGAGTTGATAGGCTCTCTTGCCAGGCGCTACCGCCTCAATATTTTGTCCAGTACCGGCAAAATACCGCCGAGGTGCCTGTGGGATTTTGTTCGCCGCATAAGCAGTATCGCAAAGCCGATAAGGATACTCTATCTAAGCGACCTAACCGGCGATGACGAACGTACCATCCCGGCAGAGGCTACGACAAGAGCGATCCTGGCGCAGTACGGTCTGAACTCCGCCATCGATCTGAAATTCAGAAGGATCGCCCTGACCGAAAAACAAAGAAGAAAATTTAAACTTCCCCTGGCGCCGCATACGGATATACCAGCTCCGGCAGGATCGGATCAAAATTTTTCAGGCAGAGATATTTGCGAACTGCATTCACTTGAAGCTGTCAAAGGCGGAATTGTGGAGAAGACGCTTGGAAAATATCTGAAAAGGTACTTAGACAAATCCCTGATAGCTCATATTGCCCGCCAAACAGATATCGCAATGGCACGTTTGGCAAATCTGATAGGGCAGATAATCGACAAAAATACGGAAGTTGCAGAGACTATAAGAAGGCTGGAATCTTCTTTGGCATGCGGTTTTTAAGGTAATAACCGGGTTTTTGTGCCAAACTAATGATTTATGGTTTGAGTGTCCGCATAGCTTTCCCCTGCCGGCAAAGGCAAAAAAGTACGTTCAAAGTATTGCATTTCAGAATCTAAACCGCTATACTAATTCGTTCGGATATATCTAACAGAACGTTATATTATTGGAGTTGTGCGAGAAATGAATAAGAATATCGCGATAGCGGGTGTTACAGGCGCAGTCGGACAGGAATTTTTGGCTATTCTTGAGGAAAGAGATTTTCCCTTTGCCTCGATCAAAATGTTGGCGAGTAGCCGCTCGGCCGGCAAGAAGCTTACTTTTAAAGGCAAAGAATATACGGTAGAAGAGATGGCCAACGACAGTTTTGATGGCGTAGATATTGCCCTCTTTTCAGCTGGCGGCGGACGCAGTAAAGAATTCGCACCTGCTGTCGTAAAAGCAGGATGCGTTATGGTAGACAATTCCTCTGCATTCAGGATGGACCCCGAAGTTCCACTCGTCATCCCGGAAATAAATCCAGAGGCGATCGCAGATAACAAAGGTATCATTGCAAACCCAAACTGTTCGACTATTATCGCAAACGTTCCTGTTTTTCCACTGCACAAGGCCAATCCCGTAAAGCGTATGATAGTAAGTACCTACCAGGCAGCCTCAGGTGCAGGTCAGGCCGCGATGCTCGAACTGAAACAGCAAGCCGCAGAGATACTGGAAGGCAAGCAGCCGACAATAGACGCACTCGGATACCAGCTGGCGTTTAACGTATACAACCATGACTCAGCTCTTCAGCCCAATGGATATAACGAAGAAGAGATGAAAATGGTACACGAAACCCGCAAGATATTCACTTGCCAGGAGATCGCGATCACCTGTACATGTGTCCGTGTGCCCGTACTGCGTGCTCACTGTGAAAGCATAAACCTCGAATTCGAGAATCCGATCACCCCTCAGCAGGTAACTGAACTTCTAAGTACCGCCCCGGGCGTTGCAATACTTGACGACAGGGAAAACAACCGTCATCCTATGCCGATCGACGCGAGCGGCAAAGACGATGTGTTCGTCGGCAGGATCAGGCAGGATGAGTCGATTCCCGACAACCGTGGGATCAACATCTGGGTCGCCGGTGACCAGCTTAGAAAAGGTGCTGCACTGAATGCCGTTCAGATCGCTGAAAAAATGCTTGAGGCATAGGACCTTTCCGGCAGGGGCAGCTATATTCTATATATGTCGGGTAAAGCCTACGCGATGGCGATGCGAAATATAAAACTCATAATTGCTTACGACGGCAGTTCATATCACGGCTGGCAGAGACAGCCCGATGCCGACACGATACAGCAGCAGATCGAGACGGCTGTCGAAAAGCTCTTCGGCCAAAAGATTTCCGTAACCGGTTCATCACGTACGGATGCAGGAGTAAGCGCGCTGGCCCAGACAGCCAGTTTCAACGTCGATTCTCCGGTACCCACTGCCAATATCGCAAGGGCGTTAAATGGTTCTCTTCCCGAAGAGATCGCCATAGTCTCGGCAGAAGAAGTAGACGAAGATTTCAATGCGATACGGTCGACAAAAGCAAAACTCTATCGCTACAGTATATGCACTTGCCAAATACGCCCCGTACTTGATATAAAACAGTGCTGGCATTATCCGTACAAACTCGATGCCGTTGAAATGGACAAAGCTGCCAAGCTTCTCACAGGCAAAAAGGACTTCAAGTCATTTGCCTCCGCAGCCGATAGTCGAGAAAGCTCAGTGCGTACTGTAATTAGCTGCAACGTTTTTGCAGAAGGCGATTGGATATATATAGAAGTAGAAGGTGACGGTTTCCTTTACAACATGGTCAGAAATATCGCCGGAACACTTGTAGAAGTTGGCAGAGGAAGGTGGGCGGCCGAGAGGATAACAGAAATAATCGCTGCAAAGGACCGAACTACAGCGGGTCCACTGGCGCCGGCCCGCGGTCTTTGCCTCCTGAGAATTGACTATTAAACCCAAACACTGTATAAAGGCTATCCGTCAACAGAATTTTTAGAGGTTTCCTTAAACGAATGAAAATCGTACATATCATAACACGTTTGATACTCGGCGGTGCACAAGAGAACACGCTGATCACTTGTAAGCTTCTCGCTGATAGAGGGCACGATGTAACGCTCATTACCGGCCCTGCGATAGGACCCGAAGGTCAGCTTTTCGACAAAACAGAAAACGAAAATTACAAAGTAGTCGTAATAGACAAAATGTTCCGTCAGATCAGCCCGGTGCATGACTGGGCAGCCTACCGCCAATTAAAGTCTGTCCTTGACGACATAAAACCTGACATTGTCCATACACACTCTGCCAAGGCCGGTATTCTCGGACGTTATGCTGGGCACGCACTCAAAAAAAGATCCAAAGATAACAAACCCAAAGTAGTGCACACCATACACGGCCTTGCCTTCCATCCATACCAGTCCAAAAGATTAAACAAATTTTACATCGCCATAGAAAAGCTGGCTGCCAAACGAACCGACGCCTTTATTTGCGTTGCTGACACGATGACAGAAAAGGCATTGGCCGCAGGTATAGCAAAGCCCGAAGATTATACTACCGCATACTCTGCGATCGAAGAAGATGCCTATCTTGCACAGGTAGAGGAACGAAGAATAAACGATTTCAGGCGAAAGCACGCTATCTCCACTAACGCCATCGTGCTCGTAACCATCGCACGCCTGGCAGAGTTAAAGGGCCACGAATTTATTATAGAATCCGCAAAGCGCCTTGTTTCCGATTTTCCAAACTGTGTGTGGCTGCTCGTCGGAGACGGACATCTCGCAGAAGATATAAAGCACCAGATACAAATGGCCAATCTTGGATACAGGTTTCGGTTTACAGGCCTGATCGACCCCGGCGAAATACCTATGGCCATTCACGCCTCAGACATTCTCGTACACTGCTCCCTCAGAGAGGGCCTTGCCCGCGCACTGCCGCAGGGGATGTTGGCCGCAAAGCCAGTGATCAGTTTTGACATAGACGGTGCGAAAGAGGTAGTAAACGAAAACACAGGAAGGCTGATACCACCGGAAGATATTGACGCCCTCACCGAAGCAAGCAGAGAACTTATTGCCGATAAGGACCTAAGACAAAAACTTGGGGAAAATGCCAGGCGATCCGTGGTAAAGCAGTTCGCACCCGATACAATGGTCGACACCATCGAGGACGTTTACAGGCAGATATTACCGGACTACGAATAG
>DAOVIC010000047.1 GCA_030671565.1 Anaerohalosphaeraceae bacterium | reverse complement strand
GCTTGATGTTTTGTACGCCGATTATGCGGGCAGGCCTACGCCGCTTTATTTTGCTTCGCGTTTCAGCGAGCACGTTGGGTTTAAGGTTTATATCAAGCGTGAGGATCTTTTGCATGGCGGTGCTCACAAGACGAACAATACTCTTGGGCAGGGTTTGCTTGCCAAGTATATGGGCAAGAAGAAGATCATCGCCGAAACCGGTGCCGGTCAGCATGGGCTTGCGACGTCTATGATCGGTGCGTTGTTCGGGCTTGAGACGAAGATATTTATGGGTGCTGTCGATGTTGAAAGGCAGAGCGTAAATGTGCATAAGATGCGATTGTGCGGTGCCGAAGTCGTACCTATCACTGCCGGGACGGGAACGCTTAAGGATGCCATCAACGATGCGCTTCGGTACTGGACCTCGCACGTTGAGGACACCTTTTATGTCTTCGGAACCGTTTGCGGCCCCCATCCGTTCCCTTCGATCGTGCGGCATTTTCAGATGCCGATAGGCCGTGAAGCGAGAAAGCAGTGCATTGAAAAAACAGGTAAACTTCCCGATATGGTTGTTGCCTGTGTCGGCGGCGGAAGTAACGCGATAGGGATATTCTCCGGTTTTGTCGACGATGCGGATGTTAAACTTGTCGGTGTCGAACCCGCCGGCCATGGGCTTGATACGGGTGAACATGCTGCGACGCTTGTTGCTGGCACGGTCGGTGTGTTTCATGGGTCCAAGAGCTATCTTCTTCAGGACGAAGAGGGGCAGGTGCATGAAACGGAGTCCATATCGGCCGGTCTGGATTACCCGGCGGTTGGGCCTGAGCATTGTATGTTAAAAGACAGCGGCAGGGCCAGTTATGTCGCTGTTGAGGATGAAGCGGTGGTCGATACTTTCCACCTGTTCACCCGGTTGGAGGGGATAATACCTGCACTTGAAAGTACGCACGCTCTGACGTGGCTTGTTCAGCAGAAGGGCAAGCTTGACAAAGATACAGTTGTCGTGGTGAACTTGTCGGGCAGGGGCGACAAGGACGTTGGTATCGTGGAAGAACATGCAAAATCAAAGATCAAAGATTAAAAATCAAAATTGCGGATTCGTCTTCGGCGAGGCTTAAGGAAATAATTGGCCCGCGTTGGTTTATTTTTTATAAGGTAAGGTTTTATGGCTACATATAAAGAGGCATTCGGCAAGTTAGACAGGGCGGCGTTGATACCTTTTTTTGTTATCGGCGATCCTGATTACGATACGAGTTTGGATCTGGTTAAGACTGCGCTCGATGCCGGGGCTGATGTGCTGGAACTTGGGATCGCTTTTTCCGATCCTATCGCTGACGGTCCCACGATACAGGCGGCGGATATCCGTGCTTTAAAATCCGGTATGACGGTACCCCGTGCGTTGGAGTTTATCAAGGAAGTAACGGATCATAAGGAAGTTCCGATCGGGCTTTTGGTTTATTACAATCTGATCTATCAGTATGGCGTGGAGAAATTTTTTGTCGATTTCAAAGCAGCCGGCGGCAGCAGCGTTCTCATAGCGGACCTGAGCATCGATGATTGCGATGAGAT
This sequence comes from Anaerohalosphaeraceae bacterium, assembly GCA_030671565.1. The sequence continues at coordinate 9,103 of DAOVIC010000047.1, read as the reverse complement.
AGTCGCCCCTGCCGAAGCGGCTGGGCTCGAAACTGTTTTTATGGTTACGCCGAACTCCAGCGATGAACGGATAGAGTTGATAGCGAGCAAGACGACAGGGTTTATCTATACGGTTTCGACTTTGGGTGTTACCGGTGCAAGGAGCGAGCTTTCGGATATGGTCAAGCCTTTGATCGCAAGGTTAAAGGCAATGACGGACGTGCCTGTTTGCGTGGGGTTCGGGATAAGTACAGCCGAACATGCCCGTGATGTCGCCGGTGCCGGGGCAGATGGGGTGATAATCGGAAGCCGGATCGTCAAGATGATCGAGGGTAACCTGGGAGATACTGAAAAGATGAAATCTGAGATCGCAGGTTTCATTGCTTCTGTGCGGGATTCGTTGGATTAGAGCACTTAAACTTTTTATGTATAGCCTTAGGTCGTCGTGAGGACTTTAGCTGGCAAGGCAGAAAACGCAAGTTTAGTTGTTCTAAGCCGAGTTTTTCTAACGCCGCCAGGTAAAGCCGCAACAGGCATAAGGCATACACTAAAAATTTAATTGCTCTAGCCTGCAAGCAGGATGGCGGACGTCAGGATGGCGATGTCTGCTATTACGTGAGAAAAGAATACCGTCGCCAGGCCGTTTAGTTTTTGTGCACAGAATCGCCAGAGAACCGCTGCGATGGCTATGATCGCAAATATCATCAGCGAGCCGGAGAACTTCACAAAAAATACCATAACGAGAACATGGTAGCCGGCAAAGACCATGTCTATGGGCCAGTGGGTTTTGCACGGTCCCCAATGGAAACCCCGCCAGAAAAGCTCTTCGATAAACGGATGAAGTGATACGAACAGCAGGGCGAAGAGGTAGAACGAGATATTTCCCAGACCGAATTCAGAGAGGGTTTGCGTCATTTTTTCACTGTTGATAACCAGGTCATTACGGATGGACAGGGCCAGAAGTATTATCAGTGCAGACAAGATCGCAAGCGGTATTGCGATTAACCAGCTCCATCCGACAAAGAGTTTTTTGAGATAGTCCTGTTTTCCGTAAGCGATGATGAAAGTTAACATGCAGGCGTGGTATGCAATAAAGGCGGTCCACGCACTGTGGAATATATAGAGGCCGATCGAAACTGCTATGTATGGAGCTGCAAGCGAAGTTAGCTGCAATCTTCTGGTCATAGTTTTGGTTTGATTGACCATTTGCTATCCGGCCTGGATCATCTGGTATGCCCTTAGAACTTCTGCAACTGACCATGCCTGTGTAAAACATCCCTTTGGTTTTTGTGGTTGATCGCCGTCGAAGATTTCCGAAATTGCCGGGATGCATCCGTCGTTGCTGAGGTGCTCGAGCAACGGGGCAAGGAACTGGGAAGCTTCGTTAAAGGAACTACCGCTAAACTCGTTTACCTTTAGATACGCCTCGATGAATGCTCCTATCAGATGCGGCCAGGCGGTTCCCTGGTGATATGCGCTGTCGCGTTCAAATGAGTCACCCTGGTATCTTGGACGGTATCTTTCATCGGATGGGCTAAGTGTACGAAGTCCGTATGGGGTTAGCAGATGCTTTTGTACGGTATGTACGACAGCGTGCTGCTGTTTGGGTGTCAGCGGTGAAAACGGCAGGGAGACGGCGTATATCTGGTTGGGTCGAATGCTCGCGTCCGGGTGATCGTCATCCAGGATGCAGTCGTAGAGACAGTTTGCCTGTTGATTCCAGAAAAGATCGCAGAAGCTTTGGCCGACTTTTTCTGCCATGGAACCGTAGTATTGAGAATCCATCCACGTTGCTTCGGAGGGGGGTTCTGTTTCGCGATAATATTCGGCGAGACTGCACAGGCAGGAGTACCACAGGGCGTTTATCTCGACAGCTTTTCCGTATCTGGGAGTAAAGGCGATATCGTCACATTTGGCGTCCATCCATGTCAACTGTGTGTTCTTGTCTCCGGCAACGATAAGACCGTCGTCGTCAGCATGTATACCGAACCTTGTAGAATTCTGATAGCGGTCGATTATATGGCGGATCGCGTTTAGAAGTTCTTCTTCGAAAGTTTGACGGTCACCGGTAACGGCGAGGTATCTAAATGCCGAATGTGCAAACCATAGGGACGCGTCGACGCTGTTGTAGTGGGGCTGGTTTCCGTAATCGTCGAACCGGTTGGGGATCATGCCTTCGCTTACTGCCGATGCGAAGGTCGTAAGTACTCCGGCGGCGTCTTTGAATCTGTCTGTGCAGAGCAAAAGCCCTTCCAGAGCGATGAAAGCGTCGCGTCCCCAATCGAGGAACCACGGGAAACCTGCCAGTATCGTGGGTGTTTTTTTGTCATTGATCAGGCGTTCTACGATGAACTGGTCGGCGGCGACAAATAGATGCCTAAGGTGCCTGTCTTTATTTCCGGTTTTTTCTATGACCTTTTTCTGATGATCGACAAGTCTGTCAATTGCGCTATCGACGGTTATATTGAGCAGTTGGTCGGCAGTTCCCTTTTCGGAAAGGCTTGCCCAAACGACGACCCTGCGATCGGATTCGATCTGGCAATTGAAGGTGCCCGGTGAGTAGAGGTCCTCGAAACAATCCTGGCCGCGCTCTCTTTCGTTTCTGTAAAAGAAGCGATACCACCACTGGTCAGATTTTTCGAACCACATCTGTTCGGATCGCAGGAACAGCTCTGTTTCGCTCAGCTGGGAGTTTGAGACGCAAAGCCCGTCGTGTTGCCATTCGCTGCTAAAGGCGGTTTTTGATGTTTGCAGTGAGTGGAAATCTCTCATTGCGATAAAGGGCCTTACGGACAATTGCGCCTTTTCGGTGATATTGGAGAAATCGTAGACCATCGCGATGACGTCACGGTCCTGAAGGAGGTATATCGATTTTGTAAGTTTGCCTGCGCCCAGATCGAAGTCGAAGTGGACGCCGATGTCCCGCCGGAAGCCTGTCAGGTTTTTAAAGCCCTCAGGGGTGATCCGACCGTCGAATTCAAATGTAGATATGTCTATCCGTTTTTCACCGACGGTTATCGATTCGAGGCATTTTGACAAAGATACTATTCGATTGGCGGGGGGGGTAAGAGTCCCTGTCAGCAAGCCGTGGTATCTGCGAGTGTCTATGCCAGCGATGGTCGAGCTTGAGAAACTTCCACGAGAGTTTGTAAGGAGCCATTCTTTTTTGAATAAATCCTGGGTTTCATTTTCTGTCAGTGCAAGCGAAATCGCCTGGGCAGAGTTTGTGTTTTTGGTAAGTAACATCAAGTAACTTTCTGTCAATCCATTGTGTAAAATGCAAAAGTAAGGTTTCGGCCATAGCGCCGAGATTTATTACCTTAAAAATCATTGTTGAGACTCATATCATTATTTAATGCAGGAACCTGCTCTTCCTTGAGCACTTTTTTGCAACGCTTTTGCAGGTTACTCAGTACGTTCATATAGTTGATATAGGAGTCATAAGGTGAATCGTATGGGCTGAAGTACTTGTGTACGTCGCCGTCGTTGAAATACTTTGTGCACATATAGTAGAAATGGTCCGAAGTCTGGAGCTTTCTCCAGTCGGTCATCAGGCGTTCATCCCTTGCCTCCTTTATCATTTTCTCCAGGCGATATACCTCATGTATCGCGTTTGACTGCATCGCGTTACCCAGCCATGCTGACAGATCCCTTTCGACGTCTGCCCAGCTTATCATGTGGGGGACGCTTACGGTGTCCATAGGTTCATAGGCCTTGACGACCTCGCTTGGGGTCATGAAGTTGTTGTCTGGGTTCTTTAGGACATGCTCAGGGAGGTTTTTGAGGAACTCGAAAATTCCGGTATCTTCCCACTGATGCTCGCCGAATGTCTCATAATCCATGAACAGATTGATGACCTGCCCGTTGCCGTTGTGTTCGTTTACCCATTTTGCGAACTTGTCCGCGAACAGGGGATATTCCTTCCATGCCTTATTGGAGAAGCGGAAAGCGATGTCATCGCTGAGGAGGTAATTCTTTAGCAGCAGCTTTAACTTTTGGCATTCCGGCGGCCTATACAGGAAGCTTGGCGAGCGTCCCTGTAGTATGTGGTCGGCGCCTTCTGTTATTATAGCGTCAAAATTTCCGGTATCTTCGATCGTTTTGGCCAACTCGTCGTTATAGATAAGCTCGGTGTTGCGGAAAACCTTTGGTTTACATCCAAACATATACTCTGTCATGTTGCTGTGTTTTTCGATCTGGTCAAGGAACTCCGATTTTGAATAGAGGTAGCTTAGACTGTGATAATATGTTTCCGCGAGGAATTCTACGCATCCTGTCTGGGCAAGAGCGTCAAATGTGCTGACAACTTCGGGGCAGTACTTGTGGAACTGCTCCAGAAGTATGCCCGTTATGCTGAATGCGACCTTGAACTGACCGTCATGTTTTCTGATAAGGTCCAGCAGGAGACGATTTGCAGGGAGATAGCACTTATTGGCGACCTTTCTGCATATGGCCGAGTTCTTGTAGTCGTCGAAATAATCGGTTGATTTGTCAAATACGGTGTAGTGCTTAAGCCTGAACGGCTGGTGCACCTGAAAATAAAAACAAACGGAAGGCATACGCCAAAACTCCTAACCAGTCCATGGTTACATAATTAACAAACGGGCTCAGCCCGATACATCACATCTGCGTATATTCTTGCACAACTGGCTGCTGCATCTGCCCACTTCAATTTGCGAACCTCAAAGTTTCCATGTTCGCGTAGTGTCATCTGGAGTGGGGGGTATTTCAGCACTGCCATAATTTTATTTGCCATTTCTTCGGTATCCCAGAAATCGACTTTGAGTGCATGTGTCAGGACTTCTGAGACGCCGCTTTGCTTGCTGATAAGAACAGGTACATCGTGGTTTAGAGCTTCCAGAGGTGCTATGCCAAAGGGTTCAGAGACGGATGGCATGACGTAGAGGTCGGCCATCTGGTAGACTTTCTGGACGTCATCACCTCGAAGGAATCCGGTAAACAGCACTTTATGGCCTATTCCCAGATCGGCAGCCATTTCTATGGTTCTTTTCATCATATCGCCGGAACCGGCCATGACGAATTTTACGTTGTCCATGACACTGAGCACCTTTTTTGCGGCATGGAGGAAATATTCGGGGCCTTTCTGCATGGTTATTCGACCCAGGAACAGGATGATCTTTTCATCGTTCCGGATTCCGACGCGTGATATCGGGGCTGCGGTGTTTCCGTTTCTTTCGACGCCGTTATAGACGACTTCAACCTTTTCGCCCACAACACCGTATCGTGAAATGGCGATATTTCTAGTCAAATGACTTACGGCGATCACCTTATCGGCGGCATGCATTCCTCTACGCTCTATGTCGTATACACCCTGGTTTACATGCTCGCCGCTTCGATCAAATTCTGTTGAATGGACGTGTACAATGAGTGGTTTGCCTGTTACCGCAGCAACTGCCATACCCGCCGGGTAGGTCATCCAGTCATGTGCATGTATAACTTCGAAATCTTCTTTTAATGCCAGGTGTACGGCTGCTGCGGCATATCTATGAATCTCGTTATACATATTTCCGCAGTAATTTGAGGCATCTGCATTGACTGAATAATCACTGTTGTCGCTGTTGTCCATGGCCAGTTTTCCGGCGGCGCGTTTCTTTCTGATTATTTCCTCAAAGTATTGCTCATATTGCTCGGGAGTAGAATACGGCTGGAGCAATGACTCGATGGATTTGAACTTTACGTTCTCCAGGTATTCTTGCTCTACCTGTGTGTATTCGACTTGGGTTTTCATACCTGGTTCTGGTACAATGGAACTTGGTGAGAGCATTTTTACATGCGTTGAGTACTCGCAGTCTGTTTCGACTGGTTTTGGAAGGGCGAAAGTTATTTGAATTCCAAGATTGCTCATGGCTTTTGTCAAACCATAGCAGGCAGTACCCAAACCTCCGCTTATGAATGGCGGGAATTCCCAGCCAAGCATGAAAACCTTCATGTCCTGCCCCCATAGTGTAATGCCGACATGTAAGGGCTCCATTTTGCCTTAAATCGGGCGATATTGCACATATTAGACATCCATATCCGCCTTCTGTGGTAATAAAAAGTGAAAGTTACTTCTGAATCTTTTTGCCACTTTACTAATAATAGTCGGCATTTACGGTAAGGAGCATTAAGTAAAATCTCGTAATTTATGCTAAAAAACCGTTTTTTGTCAAATTCAGGACATATTGAAGGTGGAAAAGCTGCTATTAAAGGTCGCATATTCGACACATTCCATATATTTAGACCAGTCAGAGGTAATACCTTTGGTTTAGATATCTGTCACAGGTACTATACTTTGGCTCCGCCCGCAATAATTTCCCATGTTTAAAGCAAAAAGAGCCGTTTCCGATCTGAATTCAAGGAAACGGCTCTGTTTTGCAAACACTTGATGAAAATCACAGGCTCACTAAAGCCGTGTCCTGCACTTTACAGATCCTGTGGTTTTACCGTACTTCTGCGGTTAGCCTTTGTGCGTACGATAGCGTCGTCGAGCATTGCATAGACTTGGTCGCTAAGGGCAGCAATAGAATCCGACGAAGTCATCATTTTTTTGCTCTTTACATAGGCCTTGACTTTGCTGGCTACTACGAGAACTTCCTTCGTCTTTCTTGCAGCTTTCTTCTTTGCAGCTTTCTTCTTGGCTTTTTTCTTTGCCATTGTGAACCTCCGTGTTAAAGAAATTTTTACAAAAGTCAGTGCAATCCGTTTCACACCGACTCAAAACACCATTTTTGCGGTGAAAAAGGTTTCTTGCAACAAAAAAATGTGGAAAAAGTGCAAAATTTTGCACTTACAGAGCATATAACCGTAAAATTCATCAATTTTTAGTGCCCGACAGCAAGTTCTGCAGAGATTTTCAGTGTTTTTGCTTAAAACAGGTTTGTTCTTTGACGAATAGAGGAATCGGTGCAGAGGTTATCCCTGCGGTTGCGTCTGATAAAAAAGATGCGGGAAAAGTGGCATGAAGATAAGTAAGACGGAGAAGTAATTATGCCTGATCGTAAAAGAAAGAAGGGGCAAGGCGCTACAGCTGTCAAAGAGATGGTGACAGTTGCTTTTGCCGAAGATAAGGATCTTGCTCGGCAGTACAAGAAATTGCTGAATGAAAATGATATTCCCGCTGGGGTCAGGTCTCAACATGATCCAGCTTTGAGTTATCAGGGCATAGCGGTCCTTGTTCCGGAAGAATACCTGGACGAGGCGCATATCATAATCGAATCTCAGAGCAGTATGGGTGATTTCTATGACACTGCTTTTAATGAGGATGACTATTGCGATGATGCCACTGACGTCTTTGGTGATGATGGTTTCTAATGAACTTCGAAAGCCTGTGCGGGTTTTTTGTTAGTTTTTCAGGTATTTAAGGTGAGGGTTGAACCTATGAGTGATATCAGCGATAAAGCAGGCAAAAGTTTCCTGGAACGAAGAGAAGCAATAGTTGCAAGGCGATGCGACCTCGATCGCAGGCGTGGTCCTGGTGTTCGCAGGTCCGAGGAACGTAAGGCTGCAGAAGAAGGGCAGATGACCGACGAGCAGTTTGAATTTTTGATGACGGTCGAGCAATACAAAAAAGAAAACAGAAGACCATTTCCGACATGGACCGAGATACTCGAAGTTATGAAAGCTATGGGATATCGCAAGGTCGCCGAACCACAATCTCTCGAAGCTATGAAAAAGGCGGAAAAAGAAGTCTCTGTTAACTAATCCATTTGCGGTCCATCAGTATCTTTGTTTTGTCATATATTTCGCGGGGGAGTTTCTTTTTGAGTACCTTCCTGGCTTCAGGGATGGACATTCTTTGACTTAAGTGAGTGATGATGATGTGTTCATTCCGCATTTTTTCGATCAATTTCAGAAAATCGTCCACGTGTATGTGTTTTCCATCGTTTGCCCTTTCCCTGTGTTCATCCAGGAAGAAGGTGCATTCTGCGATAAGGATCTTGCTGTCTGCGACGTAATCGAGCTTTGAAAAATCGATATAGCTGGTGTCGCCCAGATACGAGACCAGGGGTATTTCGACGGGGTAATCGATGGCGATGTTCTGCTTTTTAAGCTCGACGATCTGGCGGCTGTTCAGGTTCAGGTATTCGGTTTTGAGTTTCTTTCTTGTTTCGATAACTGTGTATCCAACCGCCCCATAGCTGTGTTTTACCGGGAAGACCCTTGCGATGAGGTTTGGTTTTACCTGATGTTCGTAACCGGGTTTTACCCCTACGAGATCGACAGGTACGGTGTTTCCGTCGAGATTTCCCCATGCGTTTACGATCTGCTTTATAGGGCCCAGCAGGTTTTCAGGCGCAAGGAGTGTTCCAGGTGTCAGCCCGCAGAACTTTCGGTGCGACAGATAGTACCCGATGCCCGCTGCGTGGTCCATGTGTCCGTGTGTCAGCAGCACATTGTTTATCGAGATGATCTGATCCGGAGCCTTGCCGATGTCGAAACAGACGTCCAGCTGGGGTATCGCTACGACGGTTTCTTCGCCTGCGACGGAGTATCCGATTATCTCGAGGTCGTCTATTTCGATTTTTGCTAACCTGTGGCTTGGCATCTTGTTTTATTCCTGTATGGGCCCAAAGGGTCAATCGTAGAGTGAAAAGGGCTTTTAGTCAATTTTTTTTTGCAGGGGCGAATTTGCAGCGTATAATAACATTATGCCTGATAAGAGGAAACATAGGGGCCCGGCTCCGGGGGATTTGCTTATTTTCGGCCAGGACTGTTACGCCAGTCTTTGCGATGGGGTCAGGGATTTGTCGATGCTTCTGAGCAAGGGCTATCCTGTCAACGGCTCTTTAAAGCTTGTCGGGGATCGTTTTGGCTTTACCCAGAGACAGCGGCTGGCGATCAGACGGTGCGCATGTTCGGATGAGCAGCTCCAAAGGCGTACCTCGCGGAGGGTAGAAGTTGACGGCCTTAAAGGTCGGTGTCTGCTCATCGACGGGTTTAATCTGCTGATAACTGCCGAGGCAGCGATCAGCGGCGGCGCCGTTCTTGTAGGCCGTGACGGGTGTTTTCGCGATCTTTCCGGGATTCACGGTTCATACAGGAGGGTTGCGGAGACTTTGGCGGCGTTCGATCTGATCGCTGAATTTCTTCACCATGCCCGCGTCAGCAGGGTGCGATGGCTGTT
>DAOVIC010000024.1 GCA_030671565.1 Anaerohalosphaeraceae bacterium | reverse complement strand
TAATGTTGGCGTGTTGGTGTGTTCTGGGGGGAGGACTGGGGCTGTGCTGGTTGCTAGCCGTCCGCTGGGGCGTGGCGTGGTCGGCGAGGATTTCGCCTCCGGCATCCTCCCTTTGCTAAAGCTACGGTGAGACAGGCCGCCACGACATGTTGCTCAATCCCCTGGGCTGGTGGGGGTGGCGTGATGTGCGAGATAATCTTGAAAGGTCTCGTCCTACCCATAGGCGGCCTCAATGAAAAGATCATAGCCGCAAAACAAGCAGGAATCAAAACTGTCATCATCCCCCAAAGAAACAAGAAAGACATAGAGGAACTGCCAAAGGAAGCCAAATCAAAAATAAAATTCACCTTCGTAAAAAACGCAAACGAAATTCTGAAAATAGCACTCAAAAAAAAATAACAAGACCCTAAACACCTTGGCACCACCGTACAGCACCTCTTTGATGTCATCCCGCGCAAGCCCCTCCCAGGCGACAGCCTGCTTAGAAGTAAGTTCGGCCCAAAACTGAAGTTTTTCTTTTTTTTCTGTAATATTTCTCATATACTTGAGTCTATATGAATAAAGGGTATTCTATCGAAAGGCTCTTACATGCTCGCCAACGTTAATGTAGATTCTGCCCCAGCAGTCGGATGGGGCACTTTGGCTTTGATAAATGCCGGTCTTGCCCAAACGAAAAACCGAAGCGGTCTAAACTGGTTTCTGCTTTCATTGCTTCTTGGTCCTATCGCTACATTTTTTATTGTTGTCACGGAGCCATTACCTAAAAAAAATCCACATTAAATCTTTGACTGCAGATCGGAAATTTGATAAGGCGTTGATGTTGTACGGAGAAAGGTCTGTTTTTTAAACGTGTAAATGGGAAATATGAAATTACACCTATTTTGATTTAATCTCAACCGACAAACAATGATAATCCTTTGATAAGGGGTCTAGCTATGAAAAAAGCTACTTTCACCGGTTTTGTGCTTTTAGTTCTAATTTCGATTTGCTTTGCGACAAATGATAATCTCAATAGTAATAATAGCCAACAAAGTAAAGAACAGCGGCATTTTTTACTTATGGGGGGCATGGAAGACCCACTGCTTGAAAGTTTTATAAATAACTACCGAAACATCGACACCTACCAGGCTACATGGTCAATAGAGTTTAATATTGACAATGGCAAGTTTACGAAAATAGAAAAAATTCGCACTCTTATTGAAATGGGAATAAAAAAAATTCGCACCCTTATTGAAGTTGCGTTTGACAGGAAAACAAACAGCTTGTCCTATAGTGCTAAGAGTCAAAAATTTCTCAACAATCAATGGGTTGAATATAATCAGCCCTATGGCAGCAAAATGCTGGTGGTTTATAACGCGGGCAACCTTTCAGTACAAACCGATATGCTAACTGAGGTGCAGGCCACAGAGAAACATTATGACGATCCTAATGAGTTTGCATACCGGGATTTTCGAAGGGCTGTATGGGTATCCCCAATTCCTTTCGACCTGCCGCTATTGGCCTCACCTATGCCGATAATGGAAATGCTTCAAGCTAGACCAGAAAAGCTGGAAACTATAAAGCTCCCTGCCAATACTGTAGCTACTCCACATATTCCTGAAAAACAGAAGACAAGTAGAGACAACAGAGAACTTATAGCTGACTCAGATTTAAGAATAAATATCTTTCCGAACGTTGGCGAAACTGCCGTGTGTTTAATAATTGATGGCAAAGACGGCCTACTGAACGAGTGGCGCTATTTTCGTAGTGATGTAAAAAAGGACGCTAATCCTACGATTTTAAAACTTCAAAGTGTTAAAGTTAATACGCCATTGGACAGAAGCATTTTTGATTTCAATATGCAGAAGCAAAAAATGTTTCCGCCGGTACCTGAAGGCTCCACAATTGCTCCCAACTTACCACAAGATTTGGTTAATTCATGGGGCAATCAGAAAGAATTCTTCATTAAAGAAGACTTCCAAATACTGGAATGGGAAGCCGCTAAATCAGAATTACTAAAGAAAAATTATCGGGGAGGAAAGCAATACCACACTGGGTGGCTTACAATTTATATGAACGATGGCCGTAAATATCTGACCAAGCAACCTGAAATAGATGTTTTCTTTGAATTCATGAGTGAATCAAAGTTGAGTACAAAAGGGTTTGGCACAGAATAAGTTGACTAGCACAGGCAATCATTTACATCAACACGCCTGAACGCACCCCAAAAAAATCTGCGCATAAAAAAAGGTCTGCCGAAACAGACCTTCAAAACGTGGTTAACCTCCGCCTGTGCCGTACAGACGCGCTGGGAAAGAACCCAGTATTTCAAGGTGGGCGGACTTTGCTGACGTCACGAAGTCCCGACAAGCGGGCATGTCGCATCCGGCAGGTTCGACCTCCCCTTAAATGGGCATCGGTTCCTACCATTTCGCTAACGCCTACACGTACACCGCAGGGGTTATCCTACGTCAAACACTATATCATATTCGAATGAACAAATCAAGAAATTTTTCGATTTAGCTTTTACAATAAGCCAACAATACTACGAATACCACACAATCATATTTCGGCGAAAACTGTAAAAATCATTAACTTTTTCCTCCCCCAAAAAATTCTCCCGCCTCGCGATGAGCAAGGCCCCAAAAGAATACTGAAAACCCCCAAAAAACAGACTAAAGCAACCATTCCCAGTCAATGGCTACCTATGCCATCCTTAACTCCCCGCCAAGGGACGTCTTAAGTTCCTCAAGTATCTTCCCCTCGAAACCGTCTACTATCTCATGCCGCAAAGTCCCGTCCTGATCCCTAAAGCACAAAGAAACAGTCACACTTTTTTTCCCCGCCTCGATTGGCTTACCGCGATATATTCCCCCAAACTCGATCCCGGCAAGTTCACCCGGTGCTTTTCGTTTAACCGTCTCCGTTATATCTCCCCATTGCACCTTTTCATCGACAATAAGCGACAAGTCACGCACTATCGCGGGGAAACGCGGGATCGGTTTCACCTTAACCGCCCCGCCAGCCATCGCAAGCAACGCCTCAAAATCAACCTCACCTGCACAAAGTTCCTTAGCCTCAATACCCAACTTACCCTTCACATCTCCGCCGACAACACCGCAAATACCAACTGCCGCACCGTCGGCAAATATCTCACCACCCGAACTGGCCCAGCAAACATCGCAAGCTTGAATATCAACCGCTGCGTCGCTCTTAAATCCGCGGACAACGCCTTCAACAACGCCTCTAAGCTCACGCAAACTGCAATCGGCAACCAGCCCAAGCTGCGTCCGTTCAATCGGCAGAGTACCTTCCGAATGACCTTCGCTGATCTTGAAAGTATTGGCTACCTCAAAAACCCTACACGGAATATTTCCTGCATTGTAATTCGATTTCAACACCCCCATCAGCGTTCCCGTAAGATTGCTCCTAAGCTTGCTCGCGGCCCGTCTGGACTCATCCTTAACACTAAGACTGCAACCGGCCCCGAACATCTCGGAAATATCATGGCCGACAAAAGTAACATTAACCGTCTCAAAAAAACCGCATCCGTTTAGAAAACTTCTGACCCTGCAAACAGCTTTTTCACGCCCGTCAACCTGGGCAACCTCAATATTCAATCGCGGCTCGACCGGAATCCTGCCATACCCCACCGAACGTATTACCTCTTCGATAAGGTCAACCTCGCGAACAAGATCATGTCGCCACGAAGGAACCGTAATATTAACCATATCCTCCCCGGCGATCACAGGGTCCAGGCCAAGGTTGGTAAATATTTTCACTACCTCTTCCTTGCTCACCTCAATACCCAGAAGTTTATTCATCCTCGAAAAACGCATACCAACTGTCGCAGCCTTTTTCTTACCCGGATAAACATCAACTACTCCCCTGGCAACCTTGCCGCCTGCGACTTCCACGATAAGCTGCGCACACCTCTGCGACGCCCAGTCGATCCGTTCGGTATCTACAAAACGTTCAAAACGGAACGAAGATTCGGAACTTAAACCAAGTTTCCTCCCTGTTGTCCTGACGCAAACAGGCGCAAACTGAGCATCTTCAAGAAGTATCCGTGTAGTACTCTCGCTGATCTCCGTATCGAGCCCGCCCATCACACCGGCAATAGCAATGGGCCTGTTCTCATCGGCAATAACAAGCATCCCCTCATCGAGCTTACACTTTGTCTCATCGATCGAAACAACTCGCTCGCCCTTGATCCCGCGCCGAACGACTATCTTTCCACCGGCAAGTTTGTCAAAGTCAAACGCATGCGGCGGCTGACCCGTCTCAAGCATCGCATAGTTCGTCGCGTCCACAACATTGTTAACACTGCGAATCCCAACGGACTCAAGCCGCTTTACCATCCACTCAGGCGACTGTCCGATCTTAACATCGGATATGACCCTCGCCGTATAACGTGCGCAGTTCTCATCGTCCAGCACCGACACATCGACAAGCTCGTCCGCATTCAGATCGGACTCAGCCAGCTTCACCTCAGGCATCTTAAGCTCACGACCCGTAACCGCTGCGATCTCCCGGGCAACACCGATATAGCTAAGACAATCCCCACGGTTGCTGGTAACCTCTATATCGATAACCTTATCGCCATCGACTTCCTCTACCCCCTCAAGCGGAAATCCAAGCTCGCTCAAAATATCAGCAACATCCTCAGCACTTTCGTTGATCTCAACATATTGACTAAGCCACTCGATAGATATCTTCATTACAAAACACCAAAAAAAGTAAAAAATAACCTCGGCCAAAAGCCGAATCCTCGGCTAACTGCTAATAGCTAAACCAACTGACCGGGTAATTTAAGTTTATCCCCTATAGCTCCTCTTGTCAATTCCATACTCAAATTCCGCATTTTCAGGGCATTATTTTGCCCACCAATACCCCAAAAAGGCATATTTCCGCCCCAGCACTTGATTTCCCCCGTCCCTACCGGTATAAAGCTTGAATAAACCTGCTTCATCGGGTAGAAATAGAATAATTAAAATTACCGTAGAGGTCATTATGCAGCAAAAAACAACATCACAAATTATTCTAACCGTCACGATATGCCTGTCAGCCCTTATGCTTTCTGGCTGCGTGGAACGCAAGCTCACCATCAACACAGTCCCCGCTGGTGCCATAGTCGAACTAAATGACGAAGAAATAGGCACAACACCGGTAACAGTCGCATTCAGCTGGTACGGAGACTACCGAATACGCGCCTCAATGGATGGATACGAAACGCTGCAAACTCACCGCAAACTTAAAGCACCGATCCACGACCGATTCCCGTTAGATTTCTTTGCCGGAGTTCTATGGCCAAAAAAGATCGTCGACGAATACAGCTGGACATTCAATCTGAAAAAATACGAGGCCCCCGACCGGGAAGAGTTGATAAAGCAATCGATCAGGGTAAGGGATCAGCTAACCGCAGAGGCAGTTACAAAACCAGTTGTTCCTCCAAAATAAAACATCAGACAGCAGCGTACATACACAACCACCCGATAAACATCAGAGCACTCTGAATAACTTACAATTTCACCCTCGCAGATATCCGCAAGCGACCGGCAAACGCTTTTTTTGCCGCAGGCGAACAGTTTTTCAGAACACCCATTAATAATTAGACGAAAAGATTTTAAGTATTTTTTCGTCTACGCAGCCAGCCGACCACACCCATACCCATGCTCCCAAGCAGCAACGCACCTGGAGCAGGCGTATACACAACATCATTAATACCTGTATTACCATCACCAATACTTTCATCAAAGACAACTGGCGGACTATTCAAATCAATGCCACTATTGATTTCGGACAGATCAGGCTCTACAAAATTATTGTTGTAGGAGTACGATGTACTACCGCTTGAAGAATGGTCGATACCCCAGATATAATTCCATATCTCCTCAAGCAAATTTTCATCCTCCATGTCGTCTGTCTCATCAACCAATGCAGAATCATCAAGCGAAACGGTCGGCTCTGCACCCGAAGATACATTAGCAAAGACAGACGAACTGGACAGCGAAACACAAATCAAAACTATGGAAATAATTAGCAAGCGATTCTTCATCTCACTACCTCCCAAAAAAAGTTTTTCAAATCATATTCATGTTCAATAATTTTACGAAAACAATCTGCAGGAGTTCTTGATTAATAGCACTATTTGAATACTTTTCTGAAATCGCCGATAATATACGCAATACAGGGGAACCATGAAGTGCGAAGAATAAAATGGATCCACCTTAAACCGCAACATCCGATAATATCCTTGGTCATGAAATCGTCAGCAGAAAATTAAAACCGCCCCGCAACCTTCGCCCCGCACTTTGCACATACCCCATCCTTCATACAAACCTCGCCAAGCGAATACCCCACCCGCTCGATCACCATCTCACCGCACTGCCAGCAATAAGTACTCTCCGCCTTCGCCGACGGCAGATTGCCAACATAAACATACTTCAGTCCCGCAGCCTTGCCGATCTCATAAGCCCGCACCAAAGTCTTCATCGGCGTCGAACCACACTCACTCATCTTGTACATAGGATAAAACCTGCTCACATGCCACGGAACATCCGCACCAGCCTCGTTCACTATAAACTCAGCGATCCCCCTCAGCTCTTCATCCGAATCATTCCCCCCGGGTACCACCAGCGTAGTAAGCTCCATCCATATATCGGTCTCCTTTGCGATATAACGAATATTATCCAGAACCGGCCCAAGCGTCGCCTTGCAAACATCCCTGTAATAATCCTCGCGAAAAGACTTCAGATCGATATTGATCGCATCAAGCCACGGACGGGCAAACTCGATCGCCTCAACAGTCATATAACCATTGCTCACGAAAACATTTTTAAGCCCGCGATCCTTTGCGATTTGCCCGGTATCGGCGCAAAGTTCCATAAATATAGTAGGCTCCGTGTAGGTATAAGCAATACTTGCGCACCCAGCCGCCACAGCCTCGCCAACAATAACCTCCGGCGCGATAGCCGACCCTTCAATACGATCATCCTCGACAGGCATCTGGCTTATCTGCCAGTTCTGACAAAAACCGCACTGAAAATTACAACCCGGAGTAGATATCGAATAGCTCCGCGTCCCCGGAAAAAAATGAAACAGAGGCTTTTTCTCAATAGGATCGGCATTAACCGCACAAACCTTGCCATAGCAAAGAGAATACAAAACACCGCCAAGATTCCGACGAACGCCACAGTGCCCACGCTTACCATCAGCGATCAAGCACCGCCAGTTACAAAGCCTGCAACGGACTTTATCGCCCTCAACAACCCAAAGCACAGCCTCTCGATAACCAACATCGGCAGCCATCCCAATTTCCCCTAAATAAAGTCATAATCAGCATCGCCGAAACTGCCCCTTATGGCTTAGCAATACAATACAAATACTCCCTACCCTTCAGATAAATCTCATCGGCGACAAATGCCGGCGAACAATCTATTTCATCGTCAAGTTTATTCACCGCGATAACCTCAAGTTTCTCATCAGGCTTTATCACATAAACCACACCGTTACGCCCCGCCACATAAACATTTCCCCCAGCCGCCGCGGGAGATGCATAAACACCTTTTATCTCGTCCAGCTTTTCCTTAACAAAATACGCCTTACCCGTCCTGGCATTGTAAGAGGATAAAATCCCGTTATTCACAGAACAAACATAAAGCTTATCGCCATAAAGAACCGGCGAAGGCACATACGGCGTACCCTCATCAACCTCCCACGCAACGGCATCGGTATCCGTTAGTTCGCCTTTTCTCCCCAGCTTAATAGCCAGCAAAGCACTCCCCCTGTAACCGCTCGTACAGAACACCATATCGAAACCGACAACCGGGACCGGGACCGCGTTACGCGTTTGCCCGCCGCATTGCCATATCACCTCTCCGGTTTTAGCGTCATAACTGCGAACGCGATTCCCTCCGTTAACGATAACCTGCAACTGCCCATCAACATCAACCGCTATAGGCGTCGTCCACCCGGACGTCTCGTCGCGAGGCTTCTTCCAAATCTCTTTACCGGTTTTCTTATCGAACGCAAATATAAAAGACTCATCCTCCTGATCAGCAACAACGATCAGGGCATCGGCTGCCAACACCGGCGAAGACGCCTCACCCCACCGATTGCGTTGTGTCATCATTTCCTTATCCCAAACTTTCTTACCGTCAAGATCATAGCAATACACCCCAAAACTACCAAGACTAACCCAAACATACTCCCCATCTGTCACTGGCGAAAAAGAAGCCACACCATGATCGGCATGATGCCCCTGATGAGGAAAAGCTTCACACAAGGTTTCCTGCCACAAAACCTTCCCCGTTTTACGATCCAGACACACAAGATCAAACTTAAAGGCATGCGCGGGTTTTTTAAGACGGGGACCCCTCCTTCTGCCCCCTTCCTGCGCAACCGCCTCACCACTCTTTTTATCAGTTTCGATAGCCGCCATGAAAAATATCTTATCGGCCCAGATAACCGGCGAAGAATCCGAATCATCACCTTGAAGTTTAACTTTCCATTTAATATTTTCGGATTCACTCCATTTAACAGGAGGATTCCCCCCTGCCGAAACTCCCATCATATCAACCCCACGCCAACTGGGCCAATTTTCCCCTCCAAAACAAATCCCAACACTAAACAATGCCCAAAATAAAACAACCTTCTTCATAGCCATATCCTTTATACTTTATCAAACGTCGAAAATTTTGCCCGGATTCAGAACATTATTCGGATCGAGGCCTTTTTTGATAGTCCTTAGCATATCGAGGTATGCGTCACTTACTACATGGTTCATATACTTTTTGCGTTTATGCCCTATGCCATGTTCACCGGAAATCCTGCCGCCTAATTCTGCGGTTAGTTTATAAAGTTCGCTAAGGATATCCGGCAGCATTCCTTCCCACTTCTCATCGCTCCACGCCTCATCGGGTATTATCCTCGCATGCAGATTGCCGTCGCCGGCATGACCGAAGCACGGGATAAGCACGCCGTATTTCTCCGACAGCTGGGCAAACTTACCGACCATCGCCGGTATCGAAGCAGGCGGAACAACAAGGTCCTCATTACTCTGCCGCTTGCTTATCAAGCTATGAGCTTCCGGAATATTCCGCCTGATCTTCCATATCCGCTCCGAAGTCGTCGCGTTATCGGCAACATAAACTTCTATCGCGTTATATTTCATACACAGCTCCCCGATCGCCTCATATTCGTTTTCCACCTGCTCTTTATCCGACCCGTCAACAGTAATGATCAGCATCGCCCCTGCACTGCTGTAATCAAAAGTCTCATTAAGATATTCGCAGGAAGCCTTCACAGAATCCTTATCCATAAACTCGATCGCCGTAGGTATAACGCCGCAGGCGGTCATAATCTGCGGCACTGTCTTTATCGCCGCCTCTGAAGTTTCAAACAAGCACAAAAGATCGACCTGCACCTTAGGAAGCGGCATAAGTTTAAGCACGATCTTGGTAAACACCCCAAGCGTCCCTTCCGAGCCGGTCATAAGCTGTATCATATTATACCCGGTAACATCCTTGATCAGTTTCCCCCCAAGCTCAACGATCTCCCCGCCCGGCGTAACCACCTCAAGCCCAAGAACGTATCTACCGGTAACCCCATACTTTACCGCCTTCCCCCCGCCGGCATTTTCGGCAACATTTCCGCCGATATAGCAGGTCTCCATGCTCATCGGATACCCCGCAAAGAACAACCCGTAAGGCTCAAGGTACTCGTTAATATCGTTCGCAACCACTCCGGGTTCCACAACGATCATCATGTTCTCTTCATCCAGCTCCAATATCTCGTTCATCCGATCCATAAAAAGCACGATCCCCCCATAAACAGGAACCGCCCCGCCGGACAAACCCGACCCGGCCCCGCGAGGAGTAACAGGGATCATTTCAGAATTAGCAAGCTTCATAATAGACGCTATCTCTAAAGCGGTACGAGGACGAACAACAACCTCAGGCATATGAGCATACTTAAGATCAGGAGTCTCATCATGAGAAAAAGCCTCAAGCTCATCAGCACTGCCAAAGATAACAAACTTATCCCCAACAATAGCCTTAAGTTTCTTGACTACTTCGAGAGTAACCGGATTATATTCGCACCCTTGCGTCATAACTTCCTCTCTTTATCACGCTTAACCAATAAAAACACTCCATAAGCAAAAAAAGCCACACCGGACGAGAAAATAAACGTATTATTATCATTTCCTTTATTCAGATAGCAAAACAAACTTCCCAAAACCAAATAATTATATGGGATCAGCTTATTAACCTTCTCAGGATAACGCCTGCGTAAAACAATAACTAACCCAAAAGCGGCCAAAAAAACCAACACAAGAATAATCTCATAAATATGCATAATCTTTTCCTTTCAATTAATCAGCCTCGCCGAAGGCGAAACCACCACTTCATCATTGGCTGTTCATTGTTGGCTATTTATTTTAACCTCTTTTGATTCTTTCTACCATCAAAGGAACTACGTCGAACAGATCGCCGACGATCCCGAAATCGGCAACCTTAAATATCTGCGCCTCGGGATCGATGTTAACTGCGACAATATTCTCCGCCGTCTGCATCCCTGCCAAGTGCTGTATCGTCCCGGAAATCCCAACCGCAATATAAAGCTTCGGACTAACCGTCTGTCCGCTAAGCCCAACCTGATGCGGATAGCTAAGCCAGCCGCGGTCGACTACGTCGCGCGTCGCGCCGACGGCAGCTCCAAGAACATCGGCAAGGGCATATATCAACGGTAAATTTTCGGCCTTTTTTATACCCCGGCCAACGGCTACGACAATATCAGCATCGGCCAATGGCATTTCCTCTTCATTAGCAATAAACTTCTCGTAAACCAGCCGGCTCGCCAGCGATCCATCATCCGCCTTAACCCGAACTATCTCACCGCTCCGCCCGGCAACTCTTTCTGCCATTTTCGTCGACCTCGGCCGAACCGTCGCCATCTGCGGCCGATGATTCGGCGTCTTAATAGTCGCCATAATATTCCCGCCGATAGCAGGCCGCGTCTGCAAAAGGTTTCCCGTTTCCTCTTCGATATCCAGCCCCGTACAATCCGCCGTAAGCCCCGCATTTGCTTTAATCGCAACATAAGGCATCAGCGTCCGCCCCGTTGTAGTAGCCCCGGCAATAATAACCTCAGGCTTATACTCATCGATAACCTTCAGCATGCAGGCTGCATAAGGCTCGACCAAAAAACCCCTAAGCCCGGCGCCTTCAACACAAACAACCCGCTGGGCCCCCCTCTCGACAAGCTCATCCAATCCGCCCTGCTCGACGTTCTCACCGAAAATCGTCGCACTAAGCCCACATCCCCTCTTCGCCGCAAGTTCCAGCCCGCGGGTAAGCAGCTCGAAAGAAACCCTCTGCACAACCCCGCCCTTTTGCTCAGCAACTATCCAAACGCCCGAGTATCCCATCACACAAAATCCCCCCGCTTCAAAAACGAATAAAACTTCTCCACCGCATCCCCCCCCAAAACATCATCTCCGCCAAAACAAAGCTCGCACTCCCGCGACACCTTAGGCTTAGCTATCTTAACCACCCGAGTAGGCGAACCGGCAAGCCCGACCTTAGAAGCATCGACCCCAAGTATTTCATTATCCCAAACAGGGATTTCCATCTTTCGAGCCCGCTGCTTACCCCGCAAAGTCGGAAGCCGCGGATCGCTAACCTCCTTAACCACAGTAAGCACCAAAGGCATCGCCCCGCTTAAAACCTCATACCCCTCCTCAACCATCCTTTCTACACGGCAGCAGCCGCCCGCCACACTTTCAACCTTGCTGACATAAGTCACCACCGGCACATCAAGAAACGCCGCGATCCCCGGCCCAACCTGCCCCGTATCCCCATCGGTCGCCCTCTCGCCGCATATCACAAGATCACAATCGCCGATCTTCTCAATCCCCGCCGCAAGCACACAACTCGTCGCCCACGTATCGCTCCCCCCAAAAACCTTATCGCTGACCAGCACTGCCGAGTCAACCCCCATCGCCACCGCCTCTTTAAGCGCCTCAACCGCCGAACCAGGCCCCATGCTTATCGCGATCACCTCACCCCCGTATTTCTCCTTCAACTCGATCGCAAGCTCGATTGAATAAAGATCAAGCGGATTAACAATAGACTCCACTCCCTCCCGGATAACAGTACCAGTCGCCTCGTCCATCCGAACATTCTTAGTCTCAGGAACCTGCTTTATTGGAACAACAATACGCATAAAAAACCACTCCGATCACGCTTTTGACCCGGATCATCAAACATTTTGACACATTAAAACACAAAAAAGCCATTATACCGCCTCTGACAAAAATAACCACCCCCTGATTTTAACATATCAATCCAACCGACAAACGTATACAATACCCCCTTTTGCAGGGCAGCCGCATATTGACCCCTGTTTAACGACTTAAAACGCAGGTAAAAATGAAATTCACTGAACTTAATCTAAAACCAGAAATCCTCCGCGGCCTAAAAGACATGGGATACGAGGACCTGACACCCGTTCAGGAGACCACTTTCCCCCACGTCCTGGCAAACCGCGACCTGATCGCACGGGCAGAAACCGGATCAGGGAAAACCGCCGCATGCGCCCTCCCGCTCGTCCAGTCGATCGACATGACACTAAACGAGATACAGGCCCTGATCCTCGTCCCAACCCGCGAACTGGCACTCCAATACGTAAGCGCCATCTCAGATATTGCTAAATATACAAAAGTCGCACCATTCGCGGTATACGGCGGATTCCCGATATCGACTCAGGTCAGCAAGCTCGCACACGGAGTACACATACTCGTCGCAACGCCGGGCCGCCTGATAGACCTCCTATACCACAGCCCACTTTCGCTCTCCGAGGTTAGAACATTCGTACTCGACGAAGCCGACGAAATGCTGAACATGGGTTTCGTCACCGACATAGAATTCGTCCTCTCATGCCTCATACACGAACACCAGACCCTTCTCTTCTCGGCAACAATGCCCAAAGCGATACAGCACCTCGCAAAGAAGTATCTAAAGGACCCGCTGACAATAGAGCTTAACGTAAACAAGGTAGCCCCATCGAGCCTCGTCCACTGCTTCAAACAGGTAGACAGAAGCTCACACTTCAACTCCCTGGTCGAATTCATAGAAAAAGAGGATCCCGCACAGGCCATCATATTCTGCAACTCAAGAACAAATTGCACAAAACTAGCCGACAAGTTAAAAAGCAAGTTCAAATCTGTGGACCTCATACACGGCGGACTGGAACAGTCAAGACGAACAAGCCTCTTCAACCGATTCCGCGCAAACAAAGTTAAGATCATGGTCGCAACGGACATAGCATCCCGCGGCCTCGACTTCTCACACACAACACACGTAATAAACTACGACTTCCCACGCGGAAAAGAAGCATACACACACAGAACAGGCAGAACAGCAAGAATGGGACGCAAAGGAACTGCACTGACATTCTACTCCAGAGGCGACCTGCACGATCTCAAAGAACTGCTCAGAATCAACAGAATGAAACCAAACTGGATCGGAGCCGAACCGAACCTCGAAAACACAAGAAAACGCCCCGCAGGAAAATTCAGACCAAAACACAAAAAAAGACAAACAGGAAGAAAACCCCGCAAACGTTAAAAACTCAGATACTAAAAAGATAACGGACACCTGCCGAACACCGGATTTTTTGAGGAGAAAAAAACCGTCGTCCTTGACTCAAAAATAGTATCTTACCCTGAATTCTATTTTGGAATCACTTAGTTTTTCCCCAAACTCGGTGTATGAGTCCCCAACAAGAAAGGTTGCTTTCAGTCGAAGTTCCAGATTTTTGATGCCGGTGTATAATAATTCGGGGCTAATGGAAACGCTTTCGTCGCTAACGTTAAATATTCCCGTTAGTGAAGGGGTAAAATACAGCATGTCAAACGGCTCTTTCTGGCTGGCTCGCAGATAGAGATAGTCTCTCATGGGATTTTTTCTGTTGTAGCTTCCCCCAGCGACGTTCGATGCTTTTCTTAAAAGAGAATCATCGCCTGAGCTAAGATACGTGTCGTAGCCGGTGTCTATGAAAGAATAATAGTCTTGCATTTCGCTCTCTGCAAAGCCTGTCGCATCATGAAAATACTCAAGGATATATGTCGTATCTGATTTAGTCAGGTATCGCAGGCCAAGCAGATAGCTTGTCGCGTCATATTCTTCGCTAAAAACCGTTCCATCGCTGTCGATAAATCTTTTTTGATGATCATTGATGAACGCCAACTCTCCGTGTAACTCAAAATTAGAAGTGACATTGCTGGAGAAATCCATCCCGTATCGGTTTGCTTTGCTTTGGCCTGTAAGAAAAATAAAATCAATATCTGTGTCATAAAGCAGAAGGTACATTTTTCCAGCAAAATTCAAGTTGTTATTTTTTCCGAAATCACTATTTATATGGTCATAAACGGGCATCAAGACCGGTGTGAAAGAGAACGTTTTCAACGGCCCTTCAAAACTTTTAATGTAATCGGCGGATATTACTGTATAACCTTCCCGAGCAAGTTCAGGGTCTTCGGGGTCCTTTGGTCTGTCAAGGAATGCCACAGGGTTCCATGCATATCCCTTGCCCCATTTTAATGATTTTTTTCCTATACTAAAATTAAACGCTGACGACGGTCTTGATGCGATATAGGCTTCATAAAATTCTGTTTCTTCCGACCATCCGAGATACGATTTTTTTAAGTCGGTGTTGAGTAATGCATGGAACTCAGTCGTTCCTTTCTTATAGCTGCCGCCTATCAACGACTTAAAATTATATTCTTCACGGACATTTTTTTTGCTGCGGT
>DAOVIC010000083.1 GCA_030671565.1 Anaerohalosphaeraceae bacterium | reverse complement strand
TTCTGATGGTCCTGCCAGGTTTCGCCTTTTTCCTTGAGGATCGGATTGTGGTATTTTCCCTGGCCGGGAAGAACGTTGTAATAGTCAAAGCCGGACGGTTCGGTGTGCAAGTGCCATTTACCTATCACAGCCGTGTTGTAGCCGCCCTTCTGAAGAAGCTTGGCGACATTCTGCTGGTCACGGTCAAAATCGTCATGAAGGGTGTAAACGCCGTTGTTGTTGCTGTGTTTTCCGGTCAGGATTACCGCACGGCTTGGCGTGCAGATAGAATTTGTAACGAAGCAGTTGTCCAGACGGGCACCTTCTTTGGCGATGCGATCGATATTAGGCGTAGGAAGGACATCCTTTAGCATACCGCCGTAAGAGCTTATCGCATTTGTCGCGTGATCATCAGACATGATATAGAGGATGTTCGGACGAGTTGGATTATTACGCCGATCTGTCTGAACATCAGGGGAACAACCTGTCACCAATACGGCAGCGGCAGTTATCCCTGCAGTTTTCAAAAAACTTCTTCGATCCATTATTATCAACCTTTCTATATAAGGGGGAAATATCAATCGAAAGCATTACACAACTATATCGCCGACAGATTCATGACGCAGTTTTCAATGTTCTAATGCCCTGCTGTCAAAATGCCCGATGCTGCCAGCAGCAGGACAAGAATCTCAGTTACGACGATTATAACATACGCTGTGTCTTTCTTTTTTGCCAGCAGCGGAATGATCCTGATATAACAGAGTATCGATATGCTCGACAGCACGGCTATGGTACCAAAGCACAGGTAATCAATTTTATTTAGCTTGCTTACCCAACTCCAGCCGGCGTTAGAGCCCGTTGCCTGCAGGTATTCGCCGAGCGGAAGCTTCCAGTAGGATGGCATCTCGTTAAGGGGTATCGATGGCTTTATTATTCCTGCCATATAAACGGCGAATAAAACTAACATTACGACAAAGGTGATTTTCACGCTGACATCGAGCAGCTTTGCGTAGGCAATCTGTACCTCAGAGGCATTTTCGCAGGTTTTATTGTTATCTGACATTTGTAGATCTTTCTAAAAAACAGGTTAACCCCAAAGAGCTTTCGTGATCGCTCTCAGCCCGGCGATCAGAAGCAAACCAAGAACAATGTAACGAACCGAAGATGGATGGGTTTTGGCAAGTATTCTGGCGCCTATTCGTGATCCTATCATAACACCGGCAACACATGGAATGGCCATAATCGCCAGGATGGCACCTTTGTTTATGTAAATCCATGCGGCGGCGGTATCGGTTATTGACAGCAGGAAGTGACTTGAGGCCACTGAAACCTTAAACGGGGCTCCCATGACAAGGTTGAGAACCGGAACATTGGCCCAGCCGGCGCCGAGACCGAACATCCCTGCGGTAAACCCTACCAGTACGAAAACAAGCAGTCCGGGCAGTGTGTTATGAACAGTCCAGTCGATATGTTTTCCGGTTGACTCTTCGTAGTAGATACCGCTGATATTCAGGGCAGCTGCAAGAGGGTCCGGTTTCTTGACGTCCGGAAAATCTCTCCGCCCTGCTTTTATCATTATAACGAGGATTCCAAGAATGGATATACCAAGTGCTAATTGAATGATATCGGCCGGCAGCCTTAGCCCAATAATGGCGCCGATTATAGCAGAGATCGATGTAATAAGGGCAACGGGTAAGGCAAGTTTTATATCTGCGATGCCGCGTCTTAGAAGTGTTGGGCCCGCTGAAAGTGAGTCTGACAGAGCAACGAGCAACCCTGTGCCGCGGACAAAGTCAATGTGGAACGGGAAAAAACCAGAAATGATCGGAACGAACAGAACTGCCCCGCCTACACCGCCGAGGACAGAGACTATACCGAGCGGCAAACAGAACATGAAAAGAATTATCGGCCAGGCCCACCATGGAAGCGACGACTCTTTTGTCTCATCGGCAAAGATCGATACGGAAACCTCGCCATCGGATGGAACGGATGCCTGAAGTTGTACCGCCGGGACAACAATCAAGGCCACAATGATCAATAACAGAATTTTAATTGTAAATCTTTCCATGTTTAAATTTTCCCATGTTTAAAATCTGACTTTACACTTTCTACAAATTAGGGTCGATACCAAAACCACATTGAAAGCATATAGAGAACCTCTAAAAATTCATTTTGTCGGACAAGCGAATCTTTTCGATCCCGGCCGGCGTCAGACAAAAGCCGCCTTAGCTTCAACTAAGGCTGATTTTTCTTCCTTGCCGGAACGCAAAAATCTTCTACTTGCCGCTCAAAAGCAATTAATTAGAGCTGCCCTATAAAATTACGGAATCTTTTATTTCAAT
This sequence comes from Anaerohalosphaeraceae bacterium, assembly GCA_030671565.1. Next base: position 5,664 of record DAOVIC010000083.1, on the reverse strand, counting down.
TCCTCATCAAACACTACTGCTACTTTGCCGCACTTACCGCTTGCCATCAGAGCATATGCTTCGCTGGCTTTTTCGAGCGGGAATCTGTGCGTGATGAGTTCTTCCGGACGGATGCCCCAGCGAACAATACGCTCAACCAATTCTTCCATACGCCAGATATTAGTCACCCAGGAACCGTAAATCGTTTTCTGGTCGTGGATCATATCCGGCGACGGCTGAAATTCACAAGTACCGCCCTCACCAAGAAATACGATCTTACCCCACTTGCGGGTAGCCTGAATGCAGGTCAAGCGGGCATTATTATTAGCCGAACAATCAACCGATTTTTCAACGCCCATCCCGCCTGTAAGAGCCTTAACTTCTTGAACATTGTTTGGTCCAGCCTTGATAACGTGATCGAAAAGCCCCGTATCTTCTGCGATCGTAATACGCTCATCGATAGCTTCGGTACCAATGACCTTCGAAGCACCCATAGCTTTGCAAAGCATCGCAGCGGCAAGCCCCACCGGGCCAAGTCCGGTCACCAGAACAGCATCGTTACCTGAAATGCCGATCTTTTCCAGACCTTCATAAACCGTACCAAAACCGCAGGCAACCTGTGCACCATCGGAATAACTAAGCTCATCAGGAAGCAGCACCAGGTCCTTCTCTTCGGCAAGAATATACTCAGCCATACCGCCGTTACGCTGCCAGCCGTAAGCACGACGATATTCATCGCTCGTACACGAGATCATATAACCGCGTCTGCAATCATTACAAACACCGCAGCCGGAAATATGATAAAGGATAACGCGGTCCCCATCATTGAAACGACGACAACCCGGACCTGTCTCGATGACCTGCCCGCAAGGCTCATGGCCGGCGACCATACCAGGCTGATAACCTTCGGGCCCCTTGCCAAGATGCTCGTGGTAGATACACCGAATATCCGATCCGCATATCGTAGAAGACTTTGTCTTAACCAAAACTTCGCCATGACCAGGCGTCGGAACATCAAATTCCTTCAATTCTACAGTGCTATTGCCGGGCAGTATCGCGCCCATCATTTTCTTAGACATCTTAAAAATCCCTTCAGATAAGTTTTTTCATCACATTAATTTAAGCCGGCGTAATTTCGCCATTTACATCCCAAAGCGCTTCCCATGTCTGATCTTTTTTCCAAAGGAAAACATCACCCTTGATAAGACGACAACCCTTATCGATCCCAGAAAGCTCCTGCATTTCATCATCAGTAATAGGATCCTTGATAGTACTTTCCAGGTTACCAATATATTCGTTTTCGTATACAGAGAACGGTATGGGAATCTGACCTCGCTGAACCGCCCATTTCACGCAGATCACAGCCGGATGTACATTCAACCGCTTGGCTATCTTAACTACGACAGGATCTTCAATGTCAACCGTATCCGATTTGGCCTTATCACGATCAGGACGAGTCGGCGAACCAATAGGACAAAAACCGATCGGCTGAATATCGTTATTCACACAAAACTCGAAAAACTCCGACTGTTGGAAATGCGGGTGAAGTTCCATCTCATTACACGCAGGCTTAATTTTAGCATCGCGTAATAATAGTGTCATTTTCGGGATAGTCATATTGGACGTTCCGATATGTTTAACCAGACCCCTTTCAACAAGGCTTTCCATCTGGGACCATGTCTTCATGAAATTTTCATGGATGTAGGGCTTTGCATCCGGACTGCGTGAAGATATATCGCAACCCTCTGCATGATAATTCGGGAACGGCCAGTGAATCAGGAACAGATCCAGATAGTCAAGTTGAAGGTCCTTTAGCGATTTCTCACAGGACTCTACAACTCTGTCATGCATGTCGTTCCAGACCTTAGATGTTACCCATAGCTCTTCACGTTTGATTTGACCGCTGTCGAGTACTTCCTTAAATACATTTCCTATTCTGTTCTCATTGCCATAAACGGACGCACAGTCAATATGACGATACCCCACCGAGATCGCACCCTTTACGGCTTCGGCTACCTGGTCATACGAAAAACGGTCAGAACCAAACGTACCCAAACCGATCGCAGGCATGGTTGAACCTGTATGCAAAGTCCTTTTAGGGACAAGATTCGGATCAATCCCATTTTTAGCTATTGTAAATTTATCCATATAAACGTTTCCTGTTCTATACACATTTTTAACATAATAATTTCAATGACATCCCATCTGCAAGTCTGTCAATCCCACAAACTACCTGTTCCATATCCCTCATCGATCATTCTGCTGCAACAACTATAATATCATCGCTCTGCGGTTGCTGACTGTAAATTTTATTTCCGATACCAAATGGCGAAAAGAAAAACAGCACCGCAAGCCAAATCACCAGCAGAGTAGTTAGGAACAGGCGGTATTTAACTTTCTGCCCGGACGTCATTGGCATGACACCACGTGACTGACGGACGTATGCCGCCTTTTCTTTATCCTCTTCAGTATGCCGGAAGAACTTACAGCCGAGCAGCATCACGATCGCACAAATAATCGTATTAACGAAACCCAGGTTAAGCTTATTATTCAGATACGGATGCGCGTTTTCGCGAAGAGTTTGCAGTTGCGGAAACTTAAGAAATATAAATGCCGCCATACCGAGGAACAAACCAACCATAAGCGTAAGAAAGGCTGCTTTTGCGTTTGCCTTTTTATAGGCCAGTCCAAAAATGACACAGACGAAAACCGGCGGAGCCAAAAGTGCCCAGATATAAAGCAGGTAATGAAAGAGGCCTTCAAAATGACGGATAGAAGGTGCAACCAGTATGCACAAAACCAGCAGTACAAACATAATTATGCGACCGCTCTTTAGAAGAGTTTTGTCGCTGGCGTTCTTTTTGATCTTCGCGAAGAAGTCGTAGTTGATCAGTGAACCACATGAACAAAGGCCGGAATCTACGCTGGACATGATAGCTGCCAGAAGACCGGCAAGGCAGACACCCATAAGGCCTTTCGGCATAACATCTGTAAGAAGAGCAACATATGCCGAGTCACCCTGCGGAACAACCAGAGAGCCCATAGTTACCAGTTTGGCAGCGATAACGCCCGGCGTTGCAATAATGAACAAGGCGAGCACCTTCAGGAAACCGCCGAAGATCGCGCCCATCTTCGCGTTATAAAGGTCGTTGGCAGCGAGGGCACGCTGGACATAGTCCTGGTTTGTACAGTGGCCGTGAACGCCAAGGACGAATGTTCCTGTAATCATCGGCAGCCATCCAAAATCGTGATCCCAGGGCTGAACGAGATTCCACATACTGTTACCGGTTTCGACAGACGTAAACGCCAGGACCTCGGAAATACTTCCGACTTTCATTACGCCAAAAACAAGAAGTAGAACGCCGCCCATAACAAGGACGCACATCTCGATGAAGTTACAGATCATAACCGCTTTGAGTCCACCCAGAAGAGTATATGTCCCGGCCGCTACACCCATAAGTATCACAGCTGTCCAAAACAGCTCATTTGAATGCTGGCTTACGTCCCATCCGAGCAGGTTTGTAAGGACCACAGCGCCTGCATATAACGAGGCCGCCAGATTAGCAAGGACAACCATCATAATATTAATAAATGAAACGATCGTACGGCAACCGGGGCTGAAACGTTTTTCAAAAAATTCCGGCGACGTCGTAAGGTTCATTCCCATATAGGTCTGTATGAAAAAGATGGCCAGAAACATAAAACACATTGCACCTACCAGCTGGAAACCGCCAGCGATGATACCAACGGTAAAGGCAAGGCCGGCCTGGCCGACAAACTGCTGACTTGAGATATTAGTCGCAAAGAGAGAAGCACCGATCATGGGCCACTTCATGGAACGACCAGCAAGGAAAAATTCCTTGCCGCCGGCTGCCTGTCGCCTGGATATCCAGAGACCCAGACAGATTATGCCCGCAAAATAGGCCGCAATGACATAAACATCTAACATTTCGACTTTCATTAACTAGCTCCTGATTAATAGTAAAATTATAATTATAGTACTCTCAGTTGAAATTTTCCGTTTGTCCGCTGGTAAGTGGCTTTAGAGCAACAAGTTATAATCATGCTCGCGGGAATTTACTACCCCGAAGGATATAAATTCGCTTAACTTTTTTGCGGACACGAAAAGCAATATTTATAGCCTCTACTTTTCCGCTTGTCCAGAAGGAATTAAAACTATTTTTTTAAACTCCATCAGTTCATTTTTGACTATTTTCCCAGGCTTGATCATAACCGTATAAGTGCCCTTTTTGGCTATTTTAAGCTGCCCAAGCTTATGAGAGATAAACTTTTGATCTGGTTTCGATGGCTTTACTTCACCGGTTAGGACCTGCCCTGCTCCTTCCACCGTGAAACTGCTGCCCGCCATGAATGGCTTAGACGCATAATGCATCGTAACGTCAAACGTTCCGGGCATTGGGACTTTAAATTCCCATTTAATGTAATCGCCTGGAACTGACCATTTTGTGATATAGTCATCCGATCGGGGGTTTTGCCCCTGGAAATACCTGGCATGTTTTCCGATGATCTCGGCTGTCCCTGCCACAAGTTCAATAGAACCGTCTTTGCTCTGAACCAGGGTATTATCGACATCAGCTTTTCCGACGATAGTAAGGACTACAACGCTTGATATCTCATCCGGAGCATTTTTCCCGACACTGATCAGCAGATCCTCAGCATCCTTATTAATCTTAAGCTGTTTTTTGCTCTTATCGGCGAGCAGGTAGGCACCTTTGACTTTATTTCTGATTGCCGGAACACGAAGTACGCCATCTTTGGGCCAGTCCATCACGTGAAGATAAAGCTTAGAGCCTTTTGTCGTACATTTTCCCCAATCCAGGCGACGGAATGGCGAGCCTGTCGTCCCATAGATACTTTCGCCGTTTATTTCCAGCCAGTCCCCTATACCTTTAAGCGTTTTTGTCTCTTCAGGTGTAATCGTTCCATCCGGGGCGGGACCTACGTTGAGCAGAAAATTTCCGCCCTTTCCAGTAATCTCCAGCAGCATATGGACTACTTCTTTTGCTGATTTGGAATCCGGATTTGGCCCTTTATACCAGAAACCGCGTCCGTTGGTGATCGTAATATTTGACTCCCAGTAGCCCGGTATTCCCATCTCTGGTATACGCTGCTCAGGTGTGGAAAAGTCGCCGTAGATATCGACACCACGGTTGTTGATGATCATCTGCGGATCTTTTTGACGCATCATCTTGACCAGTTCGATCATGTCCTTCTTGATCCTCGGATGCGGATAGGGAGTATCGTACGGCATTCCGCCGGGCATGGAAATATCAAACCAGAATATGTCTATCGGTCCGTAATTGTCCATCAGTTCGTTGATCTGCGCTGTTTCAAAAGCCAGTGCCTCCTCCCAGATTTCGGGTTTGGTATCGACCAGGGTCTCATCATACTGCCAGTGTGTCCGGCTGAAATATTTCGCCGCATGGTGGTACCAGTCGATATGCGAAAAGTAAAAACCGATCTTTATGCCCTCTGCACGATAGGCTTTGACAAGCTCTTTAAGTATATCGGGTTTTTTACTCTTACTGTAAGGGCAATCCGGATTGGTAACTTTAAGATCAGTTTCCGCCGTTTCAAAATTACAGAAGCCATCATGATGTTTTGTCGTGAAGACAACGTATTTCATGCCTGCCTGTTTTGCGATCTTTGCCCATTGTTTCGGAT
>DAOVIC010000038.1 GCA_030671565.1 Anaerohalosphaeraceae bacterium | reverse complement strand
TTGGGGTTTAGTGCGAAGCTGTTTGAATTCAGCCTTTTGGCCAGTTCGTTCATCGAGCGTTTCAGAACGGGATGGATCAGATCGCCTGCGAGTTGGGACATACCGTTTAGCACGAATGACCGGAGGTGCATCTGGGGATGCGGGATCGTTAGCTCGGGGGTTTGCAAAATAATATCATCATATATGAGCAGGTCGAGGTCTATTGTGCGCGAGTTCCATTTTTCACTGGGGGTTCTGCCGAGTTTTTGTTCGATCGTCTGAAGCTTTTTTAGAAGAGCTTCGGGGGGCAGGTTTGTGGATATTTCCGCGACGGAGTTTATGTATGCAGGCTGGTCCATGCCGGCAAGCGGAGGGGTTTCCAGAGAATCGCTTAACTTTTCGACGGTAATGCCGTCACAATTGTTTAGCTCTTTGGATGCCTGTTCGATGGTTGCGTAGCGGTCGCCGAGGTTGCTGCCTAATCCGATGTAGATTTTCATTAGAGCTGCCCTAAATTTTTGCGATCCTGCTCATTGCTTCTTTTACGGCATCTAAGTTATTGAAGGCACTTAGGCGGAAATATCCTTCGCCGGATGCGCCAAAGCCTGCGCCGGGGGTGCCTACGACATTGGCTTTGTTTAGCAAAGTGTCGAAAAATTGCCATGAACCGATGGAGGCTGGGGTTTTTAGCCAGATGTATGGGGCGTTTATTCCGCCGTAGACTTCGTAACCGAGGTCGGTGAGGGCGCTTCGCATTATTTTCGCGTTATTCATGTATAGTGCGATGGTATCTGCTATCTGCTGTTTGCCGTCGGGGGTGTATATTGCTTTTGCGGCAGCCTGGATCATGTAGGAGACACCGTTGAACTTTGTGCAGTGCCTGCGGTTCCAGATTGGGTTTACTTCTATGGATTCGTTGGCGGCAGTGTAGGCCTTTAGCTCTTTTGGGACCACAGTAAAGGCACATCTTACGCCGGTGAAGCCTGCGGTTTTTGAAAAGCTTCTAAATTCGACGGCGACTTCGCGAGCGCCTTCGATCTCGTAGATAGAATGGGGTATGTCAGGGTCGGAGATGAACGCTTCGTATGCGGCGTCGAAGAGGATTATCGCCTTGTTCTTTCTGGCGTAATCCACCCATTTGGCAAGTTCGGCTTTTGTGGCAACTGCGCCTGTTGGGTTGTTTGGGTAACAGAGGTATATCAGATCGACGGGTTGCTTGGGTAAAGCGGGGACGAAATTGTTTTCGGCGTTGCATGGCATGTAGACGATGTTTTCGTATGCTCCGCCTTCCAATGGGGCGCCGGTTCTTCCGGCCATAACGTTTGTGTCTACATAGACGGGGTAGACGGGGTCCGTTACCGCGATGGTGTTGTTAAGTGCGAAAATTTCCTGGAAATTTCCGGTGTCACATTTTGAGCCGTCGCTTATGAATATCTCGCTTGAGTCGAGGTTTACACCTCGCGGAAGAAAGTCGTTTTGGATAATGGCGTCTGCAAGAAATGCGTAGCCCTGCTCGGGTCCGTAACCTCGGAATGTTTTCTTTTCGGACATCTCATCGACGGCCTTGTGCATCGCTTCTATGACAGCAGGTGCCAGAGGTTCAGTTACGTCACCTATGCCGAGCTTAATAATATTGGCATCGGGGTTATTATCCGCAAATTTAGCTACCCTTCGTGATATCTCGGGGAAAAGATAGCCGGCCTGAAGTTTCAGGAAATTTTCGTTGATATTTATCATTGTTTCTGCGTCCTGTTCTATTTTTGTAATAATATTTACCGTAAAGCCATGATTTATTTCAAAACGGTATTCGCCTGCCTTGAAAACGGGTCATTTTATCTTGAGATTGTTGCGGCGTCAACAGGCAGGTCAGAAATGCGGGCATGCAAATGAGCGGCAGATTATCGGTACTAAACAAAATAATATAATTAAAAGGGTGTATTTTGGGCTCAGTAGAGCGTTTGTGGGGTAAGTACGTGAAACGTCAAACCTAACATGCCGAAGTAGATTCCGATGGATTGCGTATTCCTGCAAACAAATTCTGTCACAGTTTTGTAAAAATTGGACAGGAAGCGGAGAAAATCAGTGAAAGAAGAAGACAGAAAATGCCGTGATATCGACGGAGTTTATCGCTCTGCTTTTGAAGCGTGCGTTGATGCACTGTGGTTTTGCAATGCGGATGGTGTGATCATAGATGCCAACCCGGCTTGCAGCAAGATGTTTGGTTACAGCCGGGAAGAATTGGCCGGAATGGAAAGCAAAGAGCTTATTGCCGGCGAGGAGGCAAAGTCTTTTACAGATTTCCATAATCGCGTTAAATCATCCGGGATAGCTCGTCTTGTCTCTGTTGGTTTATGGCATGACGGAGAAACTTTTGACATTGAAATCCGCCGCAGCGCATTTACGTTTGGTAAGAAGGATATTTTTCTTTATTTTGTTCGCGATGTAACAGACCGCAGGCAAACTGAAAAAACGATCGAGCAAACGAACAAAGAACTTACTAAAGTAAATGGCCTCCTCCAGATGCAAAACCGTGCACTTGCCAGATCTCGCAGAGAAGCTCTTGAGACGATGAAACATGCAAATCGTGCGAAGGAAAAGATCGAACAGATGAACAAGGAGATGGAGCCTGCTATTAAACGAGCGAACCAAGCCGCACAGAAGGCGATGGAGGCTACGCATGCTAAGAGTGATTTCCTTGCTAATATGTCACACGAAATTCGAACACCGATGAATTCGATAATCGGTTTCACGGATTTATTACTCGATGAGATCAGCAATCCGAGAGAACGGGAATATCTAAAGACGATCTGGGATGCGGGTGAAAATCTTCATAGCCTTATAAATGACATACTGGACTTTTCAAAGATCGAAGCCGGCAAACTTGATGCCGAAATAATTGCCACATCATTTGATGAGGCCTTTGATGCAATCTACACAATGATGCGGCCTATGGCAAAAGCAAAGGATATTGACTTTAAGATAATCCGCGACAAATCGCTTCCGAGGACCATATACACCGATCCCGTGCGATTGCGTCAGTGTTTGCTAAACCTTGTTAGCAATGCGATTAAGTTTACTGAAGACGGTCACGTTCATCTGAAAGCTACAGCAGAAGTTATCGACGAAGAAAAGTGGGCTCGCTTTGATGTTGAGGATACGGGTATGGGGATACCTGCGGATAAGCAGGGAACGATATTCAGATCTTTCAGCCAGGCAGAAGAGAATATAACGAGAAAGTTCGGTGGTTCCGGGCTGGGACTGGCAATCTCAAAAAAGCTGGTCGAATTATTAGGCGGGAAAATATCGGTAGTAAGCACGTTAGGTGAAGGGGCAACATTTACTATTATGCTGCCGCTGAATCCGAAGAGGGAAAAAACAACATCAATTAAGGACGAAATAATGGAAAGAGATGCCAACAGTGAATATAAAGACGGAGAGCAGGCGGGCAAACTGTCAGGACGTGTTCTCGTCGCAGAAGACAACGTATCTAACCAGATGCTTGTTAAGATACTTCTAGAAAAGATGGGTATGGAAGTTACCTTGGTCAGCGACGGGACAGAGGCGGTTGAGTTTGTCGGTTCCGAGACGTTTGACCTGATCCTGATGGATATACAAATGCCGAAGATGAACGGTTATGAGGCGACACGTTTATTACGCCAGCAAGGGATAGACACACCCATTATCGCACTTACCGCTAATGCCATGAAAGGCGACGAGCAGAAGTGTCTGGATGCCGGATGTGACGGATACCTTGCCAAGCCGCTGCAAAAAAAATTGTTCCGTGAAATATTGTCCAAACATCTCGCCAGAAACGAAGAAGGCGATGCAGATTCGGCGGCGATAACTTCAAATCTTTTGGGCGATGTACATCTTCAACCTGTAATCGATGTGTTTATGGAAGAATTACCAGAGTTGGTAACACAGATATCTGACGCGTGCCAGGAGTTGGACTTTGAACTTTTGAAAAAACTTACACATCAACTCAAGGGTGCCAGCGGAAGCGCCGGATTTATGGTACTGAGCAAATATCTCAGCAATGTTGAGGTTATGTTGGCAAACAAAGAGATCGAGAACACAAAAAAAGCGATAGATGAGCTTGGCGATTTCTGCAAAAAAATCGTAGAAACACAAAATAAATAATTTACCACTTTGGAAACGAAAAATGAAAAGTCTTATAGTTGAAGATGATTTTACTGCACGAAGGCTGATACAAATATATCTTGCAAGTTTTGGGGAATGTGCAGTTGCTATTAACGGGGTAGAGGCAGTTCACGCAATCGAACTGGGGATACTTAGTAACGATCCTTATGACCTTGTGTGCCTGGATATAATGATGCCTGAGATGGACGGGCTGGAAGCACTGGGGCTCATCCGTCAACTGGAAAAAGAAAACGGAGTTGGCGAGGGAGATGGAGTCAACGTCATTATTACGACAGCCACCAATCAGCCTGGCGGCAGGGAATCCGCGATTGAGAACGGATGTGCGGCTTATCTTATTAAACCAATACGAAAAGATGATTTGATCGCGGAAGTCGAAAAACTGGGGTTTGGCAAAGAGGTCGGCAATCTATAACCGCTCCCTGCGGATTCGGTTTTGGATATTTTGTTTTCGGGGCGATTTATTTTTTTGGGAACAACATGCTGTCTGCAAAGGTGTTTTGAAAGTCTTTTGCCATTGCTATTTCTATGTATTTGATGTTCCCGGTGATATCAGCAGCGAGGTTTCTCATTTCGCTTGACAGTAATGCCATTTGAGCGCCTGTGCTGGCTGCGTTGCCAATGAAATGTATTTTTTCGCAGGGGATATCCGGGAGCATTCCTATTCTTAGCGCACTTTCTCTGCTGATATAATTGCCGAAGGCCCCTGCCAGGAAGACCTGTTCGATATCTTTGTCTTCGATGCCCAATTCTTTCTGGAGAATAACGATGCCTGTGCGTATGGCGCCTTTGGCGAGCTGCATTTGACGAATGTCACGTTGTGAAATGACGAGGTCCTTGCGTTTATCATCTCCCCATGCCAAAACGAAACCGGGGTGGCCATCTTTTTCGATAAGGCGGTTAATGATCGCCGGACTTAGTTTTTGTTCAAGAGCAGACTTTTCGGCGAAACGTCCCGTCGAGTCGATAATTTCCAAATCGAGCATTACTGCAACTGCATCTATGAGGCCGCTTCCGCAAATCGAGATGGCGGGTTCTTCGCCGATCACATCTACGTAAACATCCTTATCGTCAAACCGAACGGACTCGATGGCGCCTGCGACCGCCCTGGATCCCTGGCCGATCCGGGCACCCTCAAGGGCAGGGCCTGCAGCACAACTCGCAGCGTAGAGATCGTCCTTTGTTCCCAGGAGTAATTCGCCATTGGTTCCGATGTCAACCATAAGGGTTATCTTGTCGATCTTGTCGAAAGAAACGGCTAGTGCGACAGCGGTAGTGTCCGAGCCGACAAAACCTGCAATATTTTCCATAACGTGAACATTGCCGGCGGAGTTGATGTTCAGAGACATTTGAGCAGGGGTTTTGTCAAACGCCTGGAGCGAATATGCCTCGTACGGTGCTTCACCAAGCTGCTTTACCGGCAGAGCGAGAAAGAGGTGATTCATGGCGGTATTGCCTGCGACGGATATTTCATAAATATCATCAGCATCAATTTCAGCATCTTTGCACAGTTCAGTGATAAGCGAATTTACATATGAAATGATCATGTCGTGCAGTTTGGTAAAACCCTTTTCTGTACCTGCATTGGAAATTCTGCTGATGACATCATCGCCAAATGCCATCTGGGGATTTACGCCTGAGGCGGTAGCCAAACATCTGCCATCTTTAAGATCGAGCAGCTTTGCGACGACTGTCGTTGTTCCTATATCGAGGGAAATGCCAAAAATCTGTTTGGCGGTCCTTGAGGGATATTTGGCTGCGATGTCACATGAAATGTCGCCTTGAAGCTGAATGCCCTCTTCAAGTACCCGCTTAGCGAATAATGGGGCTTGCTGGGGAACCACTACGGTAATGTCTCCCTCGATGAGCCAGCTGCAGGCAACTACTTCGAGGCCGTGCGGTTCGATCCTGACGGTACACTTTCCGCATGTACCGGCTCCGGCGCAGACGCTGTTTAGTATTACGCCTGCCAACCCGGCCGCCTCAAGGACGGTTACCCCTTCGTGGACAAAAATCTGTTTGCCCTGGGGAGAAAATGTTACGCTGTACCGTTTCATATCCACGAAAAAAAACCATGCGAATATGCCTAAACGCATGGTTAAAAAACTATGTCAAATAACTGCTGTGCAACACGTCCATTAGCTAATCTTATGGCGAACTTTCCAGCGGGCACGTCTTTTTTTACTGCCAACCTTACGTCTGCGTCTCGGCTTACTCATAAAATCTCCGATATTGAATTACTACAATTTTCCGCTAAAACTCTTTAGATTTGGAATAATATATGCTATCATAGCAAAAAAGCAAGAAGTTAATTACAGTTTTTTCCAGTATTTGGGGATGCGATGATCCAGTGTAGTGAATGTGAATTCTTCGAGATGACCTCTGATGGCAAAAAAATGTTGAAATGTGATCCCTGTGCCAACATTAAGGAGCCGGAATGTCTTGCCAAGCTGCAGCTATTTAGACTTGATATACTGATCGCAAGTTACCAGAGTATAATGGCATCGCAACAAAAACTTGCCCCCGTTCAGGATAAACTGCTGCGTTATGTTCAGCGTGAACTTGAAGACATGGATGAGGGCGAGAAATGGAGATCCGACGATGATGACGATGGGTTGGGTCCGCTATAACCGGATATTTGCTTCTGAAAACCTGCGTAAAACTCCATGTTTTACTTAATTTCCACCGACTTATTGCTATTTTAAGACGTTTTTGCGGGACCAGGAGGGTTTATTTTGGATTGTTCTGAAAAAACTGCTCACCTGTGGCAAAAAAGTGTTTGTCGGTCGCTTGTGGCTACACGCAATGGTTAATCAGAGTGCTCTTTTGCCTATAAATTGATTTTTCCGTGATTTTGCAATAAAAGAACGTAATAATTCGTCAGTAGTATTGGTTTCTGGTTTAGCATGGCCGATAAGGACAACGACAATTTAGATAAGATCGTAATACGCTGTCAGGAAGGTGATGGTGAGGCGTTTAGCGAGCTTATCGATCTGTTCGGTAAAAGCCTTTATGGGTATTTCTACCGTCTTTGCGGAAATGCCGATGTCAGTAATGATCTGCTAAGCGAGCTCTTTGTAAAACTAGTTAAAAGGATCGGATCTTATAAAGGCGGGTCGTTTAAAAAGTGGCTTTATACGGTTGCTTCGAATATATTTTACGACCAGTTGAGGTTTCAGTTTCGCCAGAAAAAGTTGCTGGAGGGAAAGACAGCTACGCTGCGATACCAGCGATTTGAAACTGATGAGAGTACCGACTTGAGAGATGAAATTCAAACTTATATGGCCAGGCTTGACGCGGATACGGCAGAGATTTTGATGATGCGATTTTATTCTCAGTTGAGTTTTCGCGAAATGGCTGAGGCACGATCGGAACCTATTGGTACGACGCTTTCAAAAGTCCATCGCGGACTTAAAAAACTTAGAAAAATAATGGAAGAAGATAAGAAGAATTTTTAGTAAAACAGGCACTTTCGGCCACGATGGTGCTTTTGGATGAGAATAGACAGTAGAGCAGGTTGCTTACGACTGGAAAATAGATTGTAGAAAGTTGGGAGTAGATAAATGGACGAACAAAGGGAAAACCTGGACAGTTTACTTAAGAGCCTTTATGGCGAAGAAGCGGCTGAGGCGGTTAAGGAAGATATACGTCTCGGTGACGAAATTCTTAATTCGCACCCTTCGCCCGAACCTGATGCGGCGGTGGTAGAGGAGATCAAGAGCAATGTTCTTGCTGCTTTAGCCAATCGCAAACGTGTTCACAGGCGTGTTTCGGCATATAGAAGTGTAGTCGCAGCGGCGCTGCTGCTGATAATCACCGGGCTTGGTGTAAGATTCATGACTTACCAGGAAACGCCTTATGCAGGAAGCGAGATCGCGATCGAAGATATCGATACTGCGGATTTCTTCGGCGGTGACCTGCAACTTGCCATGCTTGCCGATGAGGTCGATGAGATCGAAAGCAGCATACTTTCTGTAAGTCTCGATGAGAGTTTCAGCGACCCTGAGTTGGATATGGACGAGATCGAAATGGAAATATTAGAAGTTAGCAGTTCTTTATGGAGAGGATTATAGCATGATGGTCTTTTCACACGTACGAACTTATCTATTGGTCTGTTTTGCAGGTTTGTGCCTTGCAGGTTTTGCTCTTGCTAAAAATGCGGAGAAGCCTAAGGATGACAAGGCTGTAGTAAAAAAGAGCGAAAAATCAGTTTCTAAAAAGGCTGAGCGTGACATGAAACAACAAGAAGAAGAAAAGGATCTTCTTGAATGGCTAAAGCTTAATTTTCCAAAGGACGCCGAAAGACTTGAGAAGCTGAAAGCCGAAGAATCTGAGGTATATAAAGAGAATATCGCAAGGAAATGGAGGAAGTTCAAAGGGCTTATTGAAACTACGAAAAAAAATCCCGAACTTGGAAGTGAACTTACCAAGGACATAAAGCTTATTGCGTCGCGGGACAAAGAACTTCGTAATATCGCTAATGCTAAGAATGAAAAGCAGAAGGCTGAGAGTATTGAGAAGCTAAAAGATATCGTATCGCAACGATTTGACCTGGGAATCAAGATCAAGCAGTTGAGATACGAGGAACTTCAGAGGCGAATCGAACGCATGAGAACACTTCTTGTTAAGAAGCGGGAAGAGTTTAAAAAGCTGGAAGCCAAAAAAGACGAAGAGATCGCAAAACGTATGACTAATTTGCTTGAAAATAAAGAGAAGATCGACTGGTAAGCGGTCAGCGATTATTAGAGCTACCCATAATAATTAACTTTGCTGTTCTCTTTCAGTTGCTTCCTGCAGGATCTTTTTTTCATTTCTGGTCAGACTTGCTACTCCTGAGTTGTGAACCTTTGTGAGGATACGGTCAACCTCCCGCTGAAAATCCCGCTGTTCCACGATCTTCTTTTCCCACCGGCCCTGATTTTGTTTGTGCCGCATCCGTCTGGCCACCTGCGGCCATAAGACATATACAGCACCTGCGGCCATTCCTGCAATATGGGCGGCCTCACCGCCACGATTTGCTCCCTGAACATTAAGAAGTGTCAAAATACTGATAAGAGCAAAGATTCCAGCCAGCACACCAAGGGGTATTGGGACGATGCCCATAATGAAGACACGCATTCGCGAAAAGAGAATCCCACCGGCTGCGAGTATTCCGAAAATTGCACCTGAGGCACCGATCAAATATCCCGGTCCGAGAACATTGAAAAAGACCAGAAGCGGATAAAAAATGCCTCCCATCGCCCCGCATACTAGATAAAACCATAAAAAACGTTTGCTGCCCCATAGCTGTTCCAGCATCGGTCCGAAGAAATAGAGAAACAGCATATTACGGAATATGTGGCCGATACCAGCATGGAGAAACTGATAGCTGATGATACGCCATAGCTGTAGAGATTGGCCCGGTGTTATAGTCGAGACGGAAAAAAAGGGGAATAACAATTTTTCGGTCGGATCAAAAAGTTTGCCTATGATAAAGATCGCGACATTTGTGATCAGCAGCCATTTTACAACTGGTGTCAGTGGCGGCAGTACAATGCGTGCTCCGCCGCGGCCCATTCCTCTCATACGGCCGCCTGCGTTTGGATCCTTGTTATAATCTCTGTCGTAAATACCCATAAATAACCCTTGATATTGAACTACAACTTACGATGCAATACTGTATAATATCGTCAAATACGCATATTGTTCAAACAGAAAATTAATAAAATGGATAAATTTGCTTCATTAAAAGACCATCTTTCTAAATTGAAGGCCGATTCGTTGTATCGAAGTGTTCGAACTGTAACGTCCGGACAGGGTCCCGGAGTTGAAATCAGCGATTCTGATGGAGAGATGGTTCTTTTTTGCAGTAATAACTATCTTAACCTTGCCGGGCATCGGGCAATTAAGAAAGCGGCGATCGATGCTATCGAGGAATTTGGTTTTGGTGCGGGAGCTTCACGCCTTATAAGCGGAACTATGGGGCCGCATACGCGAGTAGAAAAAGCATTCTCGGAATTTTTCGGGAAAGAATCTGCTCTGTATTTTGGTTCCGGGTGGGTTGCCAATGAGGCTCTTTTGAGAACGATACCTCAAAAAGGTGACCTGATACTTATCGATAAACTTGACCATGCATCGATCATTGATGCGGCGATGGCTTCGGAGGCTGATTTTCGGACTTATCGTCGAGGTGAAATGGCCAAAGTGGAAAAGTATCTGGCGGACAGTCGATACAATACAAAATTTATCGTTACCGAAAGTGTTTTTTCGATGGATGGGGACAGGGCCGATCTTGCCGGTTTGGTGGAACTTAAAAAGCGGTACGGTGCGGTGCTGATAGTTGACGAAGCTCATTCGGCAGGATGTCTTGGCCCAAGTGGGGCCGGGCTTGGAGAAGAGTTGGGAGTGCTTGATGAAATTGATATTATCGTTGCTCCGCTTGGTAAAGCGTTTGGAGGTCAGGGTGCTGTAATTGCAGGCGAAAAGGTCGTGACCGATTACCTGGTAAACAGGGGGCGAGCTTTTATATATACGACCGCACCGGTTGCGGCGATTTGTGCGGGGATTGAAAAGGCACTTGAGATCGTTAAGGGAGAGCCCAAGCGGAGGGAGCAGCTTGCTGAAAATGCGGAATACCTTAGAGGTGGTCTTAAAGACGCAGGGTTTGATATCGGCAACTCAACGAGCCATATCATTCCGGTGCTTATTGGGGATTCGCAGGAAGCTGTGGATATTGCATCGCAACTTTACGATCGGGGCTTTTTTGTTCCGGCGATACGCCCCCCTACCGTTGCGAAAGGTTCGGCGAGACTTAGGATATCTGTTCAGTGCGACCACACGAAAACGCAGCTGGATGGGCTGGTTGAGGCCCTGAAAGAAATACGCGGTTAGCTAGTACTGTGTCCCTGATAAAAATCAGAATCAGCTTGCTGCAATCAGCCATCCGCTGCGTTCGGCTCCATCGGCAATGTTACAACATTGCCTGCTTCGCCGGCCTTGCGGCTGACTAATTGAGCTGGCGCTGAATCCAGAATTTTACAGGGGACAAAGCACTAGCCCATGTATTCTACATAGACGTAAAATGCTCCGCGTGACTTTTTTGTCCTCTCATCGATGAACCATGTTTGAAGGGTTTTATGGCCTGCCTTCAAATCAACGACAAAGTTTACTACTTTAGCATTTTTGCGGAGTTTCTTTTTTATATCAAAGTCACCGATCTTCAGCCTTGCCACGTTTGCATTTATCGCGGTTGATTTTTTATCATTTGCAGGCTTACCGGTAATGGAGGCATTTGCTTCTTTGGGCCACCTGCGGAGTGACATTTTGTATTTGCCAGCGCGTGCGACATCTATTAGCCATGGGCCGTTAGCCATACTGCCGCTTTGGATGTGTCCCTGGTTCCAGGATTTTTCGGCACTGTCGTTAAGCCAATCGTGTGCGGTGAGGGGCACGGGGTTTTGGTGTTCGGTTCCGACTATTGTTCGGGTGTACTCGTCGAAACGTGCGGAGACACTTTTCCACCACTTGTCGTACTCTTTGCGAAGATTTTTTACTATTTCCGGATGCTTGGCTGAGATGTCCCGGGTCTGGCCTGGGTCTGTTTTTATATCGTAAAGTTCTTCACCGTTTATCAGTCGCAGCTTATCTTTCATGACGGCACTCTTTCGCCACTTGATGGGGTGCAACACTCGCTGCGAATCGGTAACGAGAACCCTTTCTTTCCATAGGCGGTCGCTGGGATCGCCGTTTAGCAGCGGTAGTATGTTGTTTCCGTCCAG
>DAOVIC010000165.1 GCA_030671565.1 Anaerohalosphaeraceae bacterium | reverse complement strand
TGGAAGTAGCAACGGATTTCCTGGGCAATCCGATCCAGGGGAAACCGGATATCGGGGCTATCGAAATCATCGAGTGATCCGAAGAGTTTAAAAGATGCTGCATATGAGAAGACGGATCCGAGGCTGTATTAACGCGGACTTTTTTGTTTGTTTTATTGGAGATAAAAATGAGAGTACTAGTTGCAGTTATCTGCCTGATGGCGTCGCTGACTTTTGCACAGAATGACTGGGAAGATCAGAGTGTCATCTCGATCAATAAAGAACCGGCGCGTTCACAGATGGTTCCGGCAGCAAATTTGAAGGGGGCTCTGAAGCCGATGGAGAAATCTCCTTATTATCGATCGCTGAACGGAACATGGAAATTTAATTATGTTCCCATGCCGGACAAGCGGCCGATGGACTTCTTTAAGACCGGTGTCGATGTTAGCGGTTGGGATGATATCGAAGTGCCGTCCTGCTGGGAGATGAAAGGTTACGGCACGCCGATCTATACCAATATCAAGTATCCTTTTGAAAAGGACCCGCCCTTTATCAAAGGCGATAACGGCAATCCGGTCGGCTCGTATCGCCGCACCTTTACGATTGACAATAAGTGGAAGAAACGTCAGGTCGTTATCCATTTCGACGGTGTGCTCAGTGCCTTTTATATCTGGGTCAACGGCCAAAAGGTCGGTTACAGCCAGGGTAGCTTTACTGCCGCTGAATTCAATATCACCGACTTTCTGAGAGAGGGCGAAAATGTCTTGGCGGTGCAGGTCTTCCGCTGGTGTGACGGAAGCTATCTCGAAGATCAGGACGGTTGGCGAATGAGCGGTATCTTCCGCGATGTCTATCTCTATTCCGCACCAAATGTCCACGTAAGAGATTTTTTTGTTAGTTGCGATTTGGATGAAGACTATAAAGACGCCCAGCTGCGGATCGAGGCAAAAGTAAAAAACTATCTGCCTCAAAAAGCGGATCCTTTTCAGATCCAGGCAGTTCTCTTTGATACTCAGACAGGCCGGCAGGTCGTAACAGCCAAACAGGTCATTTCCGAGTTGCCCGGCGAAAAGGAAAAACAGATCACGCTGACCGCTTCGGTCAAGGCTCCCCGTAAGTGGACGCACGAAACACCGAATCTTTATGCCGTTGCAGTCTTGCTCAAGGATGAAAAGGGGGATACGATCGAGGCCCAATCATGCCGGTTTGGTTTCCGTGAGATCGAAATCAGGGACAGCCAATTTTTCCTCAACGGCAAATCCATTATTTTCAAAGGCGTCAACCGCGTCGAGCACGACCCCGTCGAAGGAAAAACCGTTTCACGCGAAAATCTGCTCAAAGATATTAAGCTCGCCAAAAAGTATAACATCAACTGCATCCGGACGGCACATTACCCGCATGCTCCGGAGTTTTATGACCTGTGTGATGAATACGGGATCATGGTCATTGACGAAGCCAATGTCGAGTCACACGAATTTCGTTTTAAAAACAACCAGCTCGCAAATGACCCGACATGGGAAAAGGCTCATGTCGCCCGGACTGAATCGATGGTTCTGCGCGACAAAAACCATCCCTGTGTGCTGCAGTGGTCTCATGGAAACGAAGCGGGCGTAGGCCCGAATTTTGTGGCGATGGACAAGCGTGCCAAACAGCTCGATCCGACCCGGCCCACACATTATCACATCCTGGAGGATCTCGACGCGTTTGACATTCGCGGCGGTACTCCACAGCGATACCTGAAGATACGAGACCTGGAAAAGGTTGCCAACGATAACGATCCGAGACCTTTTTTACTCAACGAGTACGCCCATGCAATGGGCAATGCCGTCGGCAATCTGACCGAGTATATGGAGACTTTTGAAAAGCATCCCAAACTCATCGGC
The DNA here is from genome assembly GCA_030671565.1 of Anaerohalosphaeraceae bacterium. The sequence goes on along the minus strand of DAOVIC010000165.1, from coordinate 1,640 downwards.
GGCTGCATCTGGGACTGGGTCGATCAGGGGGTACTTAAGAAACACCAAAACGGCGAAACGTTCTACGCCTATGGCGGAGACTTTGGCGACGATCCCAACTCAGGAAATTTCTGCCTGAACGGACTGGTCATGTCCGACCGAAGCGAAACCGCCAAATGTATGGAAACTAAAAAGGTGTATCAAAACATCGCTTTCAGGCGTGTTTTCGAAGGCAGCCCAAAACTTGAGATCCATAATAAATTCTATTTCACGGATTTGTCGGATGTGGACATTCGATGGACGATCCTTGAAGACGGCCGCCCGTTCGAATCTGGTTCGCATGGGTGTGTTCGTGTAGAGCCGGGCCTAAAGAAATTGGTACCCCTGAACTTTGAAGCATCTCAATTGAAACCGGGTAAGGAATACATCATGACCGTTTCAGCGGTTTTGAACAAGCCGACCCTCTGGGCTGAAAAGGGGCACGAAATTGCATTTGAGCAATTTGCCTTGCAGCCCTGGCAGTTTGGTCGAATGCCTGCGTCACTGGCTGTCGGGAAACTTCGGTTAGAAGAAGATGATAAGCAGGCCCGAATATCCGGGAAAGCTTTTACGGTTGTCTTTGATAAAACAGAAGGCATTATTCATTCAGCCGATTATTCCGGAAAGACTTTCTTTTCAGACGGTCCAAAGCCAAACTTCTGGCGTGCACCCACCGACAATGACGGTCATAAGAAAGGATTGGAGGATCAATGGAAGCAGGCTGGACTTGCTCAACTTACAACGGATGTAAAATTTTTCAATATCTCACGTCCTGACTCGAGTATTGTGATCACAATTCAGAAAGGCCTTTCGAATAATAAGACGAAAAAAAGCGGCTTCAATATCACAGAACGATATACGATCGATGCCCGGGGTCAAATTCGAATTAAGTACAACATTAAACCGTTTGGGAAACTGCCGGATAGTTTGCCGCGGATCGGCACGCAACTGACAGTTCCCGAAGGTTACGAAACATTTACGTGGTATGGTCGCGGGCCGCATCATTCGTATGTGGACCGCAAAGCCGGCGCAAAGTTCGGGTTTTATTCAGGCAATATTGACGAGCAGTTTGTCAATTACCCTGCGCCGCAGGAAAACGGCAACAAAACGGATATTCGCTGGTTGACAGTGACCAACAGGCAGGGTAAAGGTATCAAAGTCTATGGTTCGCAGCCGCTGAATGCATCCATCCATCATTATGACCTGACGAATCTGACAGAGGCAGACCATACTTACGACCTGAAAAGGCTTCCGCATTCCTATCTGTATGTGGATTATCGTCAGGGACCGATTGGCAATGCCAGTTGCGGTCCCGCTGCTCTTGAAAAGTATTACCTTAAACCAAAACCAGTTCAATTTGAAGTTGTTATCGAGCCCCTTGAATAGTAATATGCAGAATAGGTTCCTGGGAAATTTTTAGACAGTTAATCATTTGGAGGTGAAATGCAGAAGATGGATTTAGTAATAAACAGGCGGATTTTTTTGAAAATTTCAAGCTTATCTATTACTGCATCTGTGGTATCCGGTTGCCTTGCCCAGATTAAACCATCCGATTCAAGTCAACTCGAGAAGCCCAATATTATTTTAATTGTTTTAGATGATGCCGGTTACTCCGATTTTGG
>DAOVIC010000168.1 GCA_030671565.1 Anaerohalosphaeraceae bacterium | reverse complement strand
TACTTCCTTTTCGCACCCGAATTGCAACAGCACGATCGAAACTGCAACTACAGCAATCATGCCTCTTTTCACAAAATTCTTGTTCATTTTGACCCCCATAATTATCTTGAAACTTATTGTTAAATCGCCCCCGATAGACAGTTTTCAAATGCAATTTATAATAGAACAGCCTCGGCCGTCAGGCCGAAACCTTCATTAGAGCCCTCTGAATAACTTACAATTCAACCGTTACGTATGACATAATCCACCGGCAAACGCTTTTTTTGCCGCAGGCGAACAGTTTTTCAGAGCCCCCATTAAACATTCGGCAATAGTCATTAGACATTTCCAGGCAGCTGTCAAAAACGCGTTAAGATTCTGTACCCGCCCCTACAAGTTCTTCTGCCTCGGACCTTGCATGGCATGCTTCAAGGCACGCAAGTTCTGCCTCAACTATCGCCATCGAAGCACAATCCATACATACCTCGGCATACTTCTCAGCTTTCTCAGCCTTAAGGACTATACGCTTATTGCTCTTTTCACCTTTCTTGGATTCCACCTTTTCCTTAAGTTCAATAAATTTAGCTTCCACCGCTTCTTTCTGCCGCCTGACAGTGTTCTCCAGCTTCGATTTACTCATCGCTGCATGCTCTTTTTTCGCGCACAGATCCGCCTTAACCTGACCGATCTTAGACTCAACCTCCGTTTTAGCTAGCCCGATCGTACTGTCGATTTCGCTCTTGGCCTTTTCAACTTGCTCCTGAACCCCCGAAAGCTTCTCCTGCGCCATTTGCTTAAGATTGTCTGACTTCTCACTCATTTCATACTCCCATTAAAATGCGTAATAAAAAAATAGTTATTTAAAACAAGCCCCCATTGGCTGTTGAGCACTCTGAATAACGTAAAACATAACCTTTACGAATAGCCCTAAGCTGCCGGCAAACGCTTTTTTTGCCGCAGGCGAACGGTTTTTCAGAATACCCAGTTAATATAACTTCGCCAATATAAACACACCACTTAACTTCTCATTTCCAACATCTGCAGATCAGCCCAAAAAACATTTATCAGCCATTAAGCGGGGATTTCGAGCAGTCTGGGACCCACAAATCCGGCCTTTCGTATAAATCCGCAAGAAAGCTGCCTCAGAAAAGAGAAATCTTGATAGTTCAAGTTGAATTTGGTAAAAATATCAGCATCGAAAGGATCGAATTGTCTTTTTGTGGACGCTTAAATGGAAAATGTCGGATAGAGGTGGTAGAAAGAACGCACATGAACAAGCAAGAGTTTAAGGCTGCAGCTGCCAAACGCTTTGAAGATCAGGAAAAACTCATCACCCGCCCGAACGAAAGAGTTACGGAAAGTAACGGTGTATATCAACGGTATCGCTACCCTGTCCTTACCGCAGCCCACGTACCCATCCAATGGCGTTATGATTTGGACTATCAGAATAATCCGCATTTGCTCGAACGGCTTGGGATCAACTCCGCCTTTAATGCCGGCGCTATCGAATTGGATGGCGTTATTCATCTCGCGGTACGCCTCGAAGGTGCCGACAGAAAGTCGTTCTTTGCGATCGCCGAAAGCAAATCTGGTACCGATGGGTTCAGGTTCCGCCAATTTCCTGTACTTATGCCCGAAACGGAAGAACCGGACGTCAATGTTTACGACATGCGGCTTGTGTTGCACGAAGACGGTTGGATCTACGGGATTTTCTGCACCGAGCGAAACGATCCTGGTGCCTCTCGGGATGATCTTTCCGCCGCCATTGCCCAATGCGGTATCGCACGAACAAGGGATATGGATACATGGGAGCGTCTCGAAGACCTCAGGACCGCCTCACCGCAACAGCGCAACGTGGTCCTTCACCCTGAGTTCATCAATGGCAAGTATGCCTTCTACACTCGCCCGCAAGATGGTTTCATTTCGGCAGGAAGCGGCGGCGGTATCGGCTGGGCCTTAGCGGACAATATCGAAAAGGCAGTGATCGGTGAGGAAACCATCATCCATGATTGCGCCTATCACACTGTGTACGAAACCAAAAACGGCCAGGGCCCGGCGCCGATCAAAACACACGAAGGATGGCTCCACCTTGCCCACGGCGTACGCGACACCGCGGCGGGCCTGCGGTATGTCCTCCACCTGTTCCTCACCAAGCTGGACATGCCAAACACGATCACCCATAGGCCGGGCGGTTACTTCCTCGCGCCGCAGGGCGAAGAACGCATCGGTGACGTTTCCAACGTCGTCTTCAGCAACGGCTGGGTTGCACGCGAAAATGGTGAAGTTTTCATCTACTACGGGTCCTCAGACACCCGCATACACGTCGCCACCTCCACCGTCGAAAAACTCCTGGACTATGTTATGAACACACCCCAGGACCCTCTCCGGTCTTATGCCTGCGCCGAACAACGCCGACAATTGATCGCGGGTAATCTGAAATTCATGAAACAAATGGGCATTAATGACTGAGACAAATCTACTGCTCTGATTTTGAAAGTAGAAAGTGGAAAGTAGACCGAGTAGAGTGGTAAATCGCAAATGTAAATCGAAAATACATTCACAGGTGTTGGCTCCTGCTCTACTCTCACCTTTCTCCTGCTCTACTCTCTATTTTTTCCGAAGGAAAAAATCGGGGTGATAGGATTCGAACCTACGGCCTCCTGGTCCCAAACCAGGCGCTCTGCCAAACTGAGCTACACCCCGTAAATAGCTAAGAGGAACAATCTACACACCGCCATCCAAAATTGCAAGTAAAACCCGCCTTTAAAACCAAAAAACCGCCCTGCATGCACCAAATCACAGAAAATCCCCTGTTTTGGGCTATTTTTTCAACCACAAACACATAATTGCACACTTCTCCTAAATTTAATCGTAAAAATTGACGAAACAATAAAAGCAGCTCTAAACACGACCAGCAAAGTGCGCGAAAGGGATAGTAGATGCTTGAAACAAGGAAATTTACGCAAAAACATAAGTCACAATACGACAGGCACACCGCTGAGATGGATTTCCTCATCGCCCAGAAAATGATGTACGAAATAACCACCGTCGTATGGGCGGACAAGTTCGACGTAGACGGAGAAGCCAAAAAAGTTGTCTACGAAATGACCCTAAGCGATTTTCTCGAGCACTGGCTCGACACACTGGACAAAAACCGCCAGGACATCATTGCAATAAAACCTATTTAAACTCCCGAGCAAGTAACCTGCTTACCTACCTCCCCTGCCCGTAACCTCGCGACAGAAACGAAGCGCCGTAACGAACACGCTCCCACGAATGATGAATATTCGCCCCAACGATTCGATGCCGGCGGTCATGTGGAGTAATATCCTGAGATATATTCTGCCGCCGTACAGGCTGACTCTTAAACAGGTACTTTTTTACTTTATCCATAACAACACTCCC
>DAOVIC010000195.1 GCA_030671565.1 Anaerohalosphaeraceae bacterium | reverse complement strand
TACTGGAAGATGTGCAATACTTATCGCTAATAGTAATAAACGAAAACTCGCTCGAACAATAAATAATAAAATCCTCTGCCAAACGCGAAAGATGCGTAGAGATCAACGAACAGTCAAAAATAAACTCCGCACAAAAATCCCTGTCAGATACCGCATCGATACTGTTCCGCGACACCGCCGCAAACCCAAGCTTCTTCGCCGTACTCTCCCGGTCAAGATCGATAGTAGAACCCGCAACAGCACCGGACCCCAAAGGCGACACGTTCAAAATATCACGGCAATTACCCAATCGAACAAAATCACGCTCGAACTGCTCGACAAAACTAAGCACATACGCCCCGATACTAACCGGCTGCGCACGCTGAAGATGAGTATAAGAAGGCATAACCCCATCGGCATATTTACCCGCAAGTTTCACAAAAGCCTTCTGCAAACCGGTCAACCGGGCCTGCAAAATCTCGATCTCATCCCGCATCCACAACCGAAGATCGGTAGCAACCTGATCATTCCTGCTCCGCCCCGTATGCAGTTTCTTACCAACATCGCCAACCTTGGCAATAAGCCCTGCCTCAACAGCCATATGAATATCTTCATGGATCTTATCGAACTTAAACTTCCCCGCAGATATCTCGTCAGAAATAGCAAAAAGCCCGTCACGAATTTCACGAAACTCGCTCTTGGATATCAAACCCCGCTCGCTGAGCATCTCAGCATGCGCAACGGAACCGGCAATATCATACTTATAAAGCCGCAGGTCTACAGAAAGAGATTCGACAAAATCAACCGCAAGTTCGTCAACCTCACCGCTCAAACGCTTTTCCCAACTCTTACCAGAAGTACCCATAGAACAAGCTCCAACAAAAAAATACCGTAATAATCAACAAAATAATACCCCCACCCCACAAACATGTCAACACCAGTTTCCGCCAAAATGAATTATTAGAGGTTCCCTGTAATTGTTGGCACTATGGGCGAATTTCTGGTAATCTCGCAGACTCGAAGCTTTTCTAGTGCTTTGTCCCCTGTAAAATTCTGGATTCAGCGCCAGCTCAATTAGTCAGCCGCAAGGCCGGCGAAGCAGGCAATGTTGTAACATTGCCGATGGAGCACAACGCTGCGGATGGCTGATTGCAGCAAGCTGATCCTGATTTTTATCAGGGACACAGTACTAAAATGCCCTTAAGCCGAAAAGGATAAAAAAATGCATTGGTTTGACTGGCTCGTCATAGGCATTTATTTTGCGGCTCTGGTAGTGGTTGTATGGTGGTCTTCGCGAAAACAGAATACTTCGGAAGATTACTTTCTTGCCGGACGAAATATCGGATGGTTTGCGGTCGGTGCTTCGCTGTTCGCCTCTAATATCGGCTCGGAACACATCGTCGGTCTGGCAGGCCAGGGAACCAGCAGCGGTATGGCAATGGCACACTGGGAGCTTCATGCATGGGTGATGATCATGCTCGGCTGGGTATTTGTTCCTTTCTATTACCGCTCCGGGGTTTTCACCATGCCGGAATTCCTGGAACGACGCTTCAATTCAACCGCAAGATGGATACTCTCAATTGTCTCCCTCTTCGCCTATGTCCTCACAAAAGTTTCCGTAACAGTCTATGCCGGCGCCATGGTTTTTGAAACTCTCCTGCCTGAAATGAGCCTCACTGTAATGGGCGCCCACATCGGACCATTCTGGATAGGTGCCATCGCAACGGTCCTTCTTACAGGCATCTACACCGTCTTTGGAGGCCTAAGAGCCGTCCTCTACACCGATACCGCACAAGCCGTTATTTTGCTGCTCGGTTCCTTCTTTATAACCTTTTTCGGCCTAAGCAAGCTCGGCGGATGGGGAGAACTCGTCGCTGTTTGCAAAACGAATGCCAGCCAATTTGATCTTTGGCGCCCGATGTCAGATCCGGATTTCCCATGGCTGGGCATTATGATCGCTTCACCGGTTATCGGCATCTGGTACTGGTGTACGGATCAGTATATTGTACAGCGTACACTCGCTGCAAAAAATCTCCGAAACGCAAGACGAGGAGCGATATGGGGCGGGTTTTTAAAGGTTTTCCCCGTTATGATTTTCCTCGTACCGGGACTGATCGGATATGCCCTGCACCAAAAGGGTGTGGAGGGATTTACAATTCCGACCGAAGACGGAGTCATAAAAGGCGATATGGTATTTCCAACAATGGTCTCTTCCCTCTTACCGGTCGGCCTTAGAGGGCTCGTCGTCGGTGGACTCCTTGCCGCCTTGATGAGTTCCCTCTCATCCTTGTTCAATTCATGTGCCGCACT
>DAOVIC010000194.1 GCA_030671565.1 Anaerohalosphaeraceae bacterium | reverse complement strand
TCATAGAGTTGGAAAGCTGCTGAACCAACAGGGCATAGTCGGCATCCGGCGCGATGTTGACGGTTTCGTAAGGGTCAAATTTATAATCATAAAGTTCATAACCAATGACACTATTAGCCGAACTGATCCACTCAACATATCTATATCGCTCCGTCCTGTATGCATAACCATAATTCCAAGCGCCGTAGTGGCTGTAAGCACCAAAACGCACCGAATCATCCGGATCCTGCAAAACAGATACGATACTCTTGCCCTTTAGGGGCCGGCCCGTAGTCTGGGTATCGCTGAGAGGCTGCTCTGGGACAGGAAGAGAGACAAGTTCGCACAGTGTCGGATATATGTCCAGGAAAGTCACAGGAGACATGGTCGTTCTTCCGCCTGTGCCAAGACCCGGAACACTTATGATAAGCGGTGAACGGGTAGCCTGTTCCATATTGGTGTGTTTACCCCACTCGTTGTGATCGCCCAGATGAAAACCATGGTCACCCCAGAAAACGATGATCGTATCGTCAGCTATACCAAGCGAATCAAGCTCATCCAATAAGCGCCCAACTTGGGCGTCAATAAACGAAGCACATGCATAGTAACCATGAAGCAGTTCTTTTTGATCCTCTTCCGAGATGATCATAGGAATAGTTATCCCTTTGCCCTGGGCATCGAGATGTATGTAATAGTTGCTTCGCAATTCATAGATAGTGTTAAAAGTATATGAAAGGACATTAAGCGGATCCTCTTGGAAAGGATGAATTGTAAAATCGTCGCGATTGTAATAATCCCAGTATTTTTTCGGTGCGAGGAAAGGCATGTGAGGCTTCTTGAAGCCAACACCCAGGAAGAACGGCTTGCCCGTGGACTCATATTGTGCAGCCAGAGAACCCAACTGTGCGATACCTTTGTCACAAATCGAACCGTCGACAAACGCCGAATCGACGTCATCGACACTTTCAGTGATCAATTTCAGGATTTTACTTGCATCATCGGCACTGGTAGCTGTGCTCGATCCGATTCCGCCGCCGCCATTGTCATATGGGATCGACCATGACAAGACGTCGTCGATCTGACCTCCGTTGATGGTTGAACCGGCGGGATTGTCAGGGTTAAGGTCACCAACTGTTCTGTAGTCATGTATTTTTCCGATGGCAGCGGTTTCATAACCATTATTTTTGAAATGCTGAGGCAGCGTGATCAGATCGGGCAGCACATAACGCAGAGCCTGAAAAAAGAACACACCTGTTTCCTCCGGCATCAGGCTTGTGGTCAGGCTGGCTCGTGACGATCCGCAAATGGACCACTGACAATGAGCATTTAAAAAGACAACACCGCTGTCGGCAAGACTATCTATATTTGGCGTAATAGCCATTTCGTCTCCGTAGCAGCCAAGCGTTGGCTTCAGGTCGTCAACAGCAATGAAAAGTACATTGGGCTGAGCCTGAGCAATACCGGCAAAATTGGCAATACCAAGTGCCAATAGTAACGCGGCAGCAATTATTGAGACGTTTGTCTTTTTCATGTAATTTTCCTTTAGTTTTTTCACTAATAATATCCAAACTATACATAATTAGGAAGATACGGATTTTTCCGGAGGAGCACACCCCTTCCAGCCGGTTTTCATTTGTCTATGAAGTTTTTTGACTATCTTTAAATAATCAGGATCATCGGCTACGTTATTATTTTCCGATGGATCAAGCTGATGATCATACAACTCACGAACTTTTATTTCTTTTGTTTTAACGTCAACCCATTCGATATATCGATACCTTTCAGTTCGCATCGCATTACCCATTACCCTCCAGCGGGGGTACTGACTGAAGGCGGCAGTTTTCCATGGCAGTTCGGGGTCAACCAGCAAAGGCGCAACACTTGTGCCTTCAAGATGATCCGGCAAATCAAGCCCTGCCAGTTCGCAAAGCGTCGGGTAAATATCTACAAATTCAGTCAGTGCGGAAGTCTTTTTGCCCGCAGCCTTAATCGACGGCGCACTAAATATCATAGGTACATGCGTATCCAGCTCGAAGTTTGTATGCTTTGCCCATAGACCATGCTCGCCCAGTTTCCACCCATGATCGCCCCAGAGAACTATAATAGTATTATCTGCCAGTCTCAGACGATCGAGTTCGTCAAGCAGCCGGCCTACTTGGGCGTCGATAAAGCTTGTACACGCATAATATCCGTGGATCAGGTCCACAGCTTTTTCATCGCTGACCGGACCTTCTCCCGGTATGTCGGAGTAAGATCTCAACTCACCCCATTTAGTAGCTGAATATTGGGTTACATTTTTGGGCAGATATGGATTATCGGCAGTTTTGATCCGCTCGCGGTCGTACATATCCCAGTAT
>DAOVIC010000166.1 GCA_030671565.1 Anaerohalosphaeraceae bacterium | reverse complement strand
TTCCCTCAACAACCCTTGCCTTCGCAAAAGTAACCCTGATACACTTGCCCGTCTTTTGCGAAACATAGTCACTCCGGGCGCCAGGCCACGGCCACAAACCACGTATCTTGTCACGGATCACACCGCCAGCCTCCGACCAGTCAATATACCCGTCCGACTTCTTCATCTTATAAGCACAGGTAACCTTCTCCTCGTCCTGCTCGGCATAAACCGCCGTCCCGTCTTCGATCTGCCCGATCACATCAAGCAGCACACCCGGCGAAAGCTGCGACAACTTATCATGCACAGTCTGAGCATTATCATCCTCGGTGATCTCACACCTGCCCGTACCAAGCACAAACCCCGCGTCCATCCTGTCACAAACGGTTATAATACTGATCCCCGTTTCCTTATCCCCGTTAACTATCGCAGCATTGATCGGCGCAGCCCCGCGATACTTCGGCAACAGCGACCCATGTACATTGATCGCACCCTTCTCGTGACAGCCGATAACCTTATCGCCTATCTTCTGGCCGAACGCGATCACTACCAAAAGGTCGCCATAGCAGCCCGACACCTTCTTGAACGTCTCAGGCGAATTGATATTATCCGCCTCAACATAATCAATACCGTTCTCTTCGCACCAAAGCGCAACTGCGGTCTTGCGAACCTTCCTGCCCCGACCCGCCGGATGTGCAGGCTGAGTAAAAACTCCGACAAGCTCATGGGCGGAATCCCGGATAGCATCAAGCGAAGGAACCCCAAAACCAGCAGAACCAAAATAAACTATACGCATAAAACATCCTCTTATAATACCCCCTGCCCCCATCGCCAAAACGCCCAAACCAATTTTAGGATCAGCTTGAGAGGCACCTTTTATATAAAAACAGCCTCGGCCAAAGGCCAAATCCGCCACTACTGCCAGGCTGAGCGAAGCGAAATCCCGAAGGAAATCTACCCCGATAGTGTTCGGCACAGTATTTGCTTTATTGCAACATGTTCGGCGATGTCTGTCAAGATTTGTTTTAGATCGGCCTGCTTTTTCAGATCGTTTCTATGGCTGACTAATTCTTCGTCGTCGGCCCAGGCCATAAAGTACCACGCCGTCATTCGATAAATATCCAGAGCAGCTCAACTGTTCACCTGCTCCCCTGACCTGGCCGCGAAGCGACCTACGAACCACAACGAACACAATCCCCACAAAACAACACTAACGCCAACAACCGCTCCGTTAAGCAAGGAAATAACAAGCGTATCTTTCCCAAACTCCGTCGCCAACTGTAGCAGATAAGAAACGATACTTACAACAACCACGCTAACCGCATACACCCCAAGCACCTTCCCGCCGTCCCCAAGCCGACACTGACGCAAACACCCAAACGCCTCCCTGACGCTGCTGCCGCGAACAAAAACCACACCCCCAACAACAAGCCGAAACTTCATCAAACTCATCAGCGAAAGAAACATACTTATCCCGCCGACCCGCAACTGCCCCAATGTATCCTCTTTCTCTATCTGCAAAACAGATCCGATAAACAGCGCAAACAAAACAAAAAATAGCATCGTAAACAAAGTCAACAATATCTCGACCCTGAACATTCGCCAGAAAAACTGTCGGCCGATCTTCAAAAGAACAACGGGATCCAAAGGCTCGCACCCCACTACCACAACGGAACGCAAAAAACCGTAAACAAGCATATTAAGAACAACCGCAAAAGCAACAACTCCGGCAGTTACAAAAAACGCCGAACCATCGTTCATCCCGCCCCCAGGCTCCATCATACGCCCGATCTCCAGCATGACAAAAACCAAACCGCCATACAAACCCGAAAGCAAAACGATCTCCTGCCAACGGCCCGAAACCAAAGAAAAAAGAAAACCCGAAAAAGGCTTCTTGGTTAAACTAACAAATTTATTATCTTCTGTTGACATAAAATAAAGATTAACAGCCTCGGCGAAGCCAATTCCTCAATTTTGATTTTTGCATTTTAAAACCGGTCAGTTTGAGTATTTCACTCTTCCCTCGCCAACAACGGCCTCGAGCTTCTTACGAAAATCCATATCCGCCCGCACATTAAAACCGCTTGCGGCCACCGTATCAACACGCCACTTCCCATCCAGCAAACAACTTACGCATACCGAGCTTTTACCCCTGTGCCCCGCACAGACCTCACCGATCCGCGAAACACGCTCATCGGAAACCTCATCATCGCCCAGCTCGATCCAAACCCGCGTCGCAAGCTTATCGCAAACATCCTCCAGCTTGATCACCTCATCGCAAAGCACATTCGGCATCTCACGCTTACAATCCACCTTCCCCTGAACGAACACGACCTCGTCCTCAGCGATCATCTCGCTAAACTTCTCCAGCACCTTCGGAAACAGCACCACCTCAAACTCACCCTGCACATCCTCAACCATAATAACCGCCATCTTCGCCCCGGCGTTCCTGCCGTTCTTGGTGATAATATTCCGCACCTTCTTGATCATTCCCCCCATCACAACCTCAGTTCCCTCCTTCAGCTTTTTCAGCTTACTCGTATTCGCCGAAGAATAAGCATTGATCATTTCCGCATGCCTGCTCAAAGGATTCATCGTCACATAAAATCCAAGCACCTCTTTTTCATACTTAAGCATCTCCATCTCCGGCCACGGAGCAACATCCGGCAAAACCCCAACCTCTTCGCTCTCACCGCCTCCGCCAAAAAGATTCATCTGCCCGCTGCGTATATCAGCCTGCCTCGCAGCACCGGCTTGCATCGCCCGTTCAAGACCGGCCATCATCTGACGCCTGCTGCCGCCAAGCTGGTCGAACGCACCTGCCTTGATCAACGCCTCGGTAACCTGCTTATTCGCCGCCCGTAGATCAACCCGCTCGCAAAAATCGTAAAGGCTCTTAAAATCGCTCTCACCACGCGCCCCGATCACCTGCTCGACAGCCTTGCCGCCAACCCCCTTAACCGCACCAAGCCCAAACCGAATAAACCCGCCCTTGACACCATCCGCATCCTCGCGATAGATCACCGTAAAATCACAGCTGCTCTCGTTAATATCCGGCGCCAAAACCTCGATCCCCATCCCCTTGCACTCACCGATATAATCGACGACCTTATCAGTATTGCCCATTTCATAAGTAAGCAGCGCAGCCATAAACTCAACCGGATAATAAGCCTTAAGATACGCCGTCTGATAAGCGATAAAAGAATACCTTGTTGCATGGCTCTTATTAAAACCATAGCCGGCAAACTTTTCGATCAGATCGAATATTTCCTGAGCTTCGTTCTCCTTAACACCCTTCTTCACACAGCCATCAACAAACTGCGCCTTTGCCTTAGCAATAACTTTAAGCTTTTTCTTGCCGATCGCCTTAATAAGCCCATAAGCAGCCCGAAGCGGTATCCCTCCAAGCCGGTTACAGATACGCATCACCTGCTCCTGGTAGACCATAATGCCAAAAGTTTCCTCAAGCACATCCCGCATGATCGGATGCGGAACCTCCCACTTGGCTCCATGCTTA
>DAOVIC010000114.1 GCA_030671565.1 Anaerohalosphaeraceae bacterium | reverse complement strand
GTGATCATCTATATGACCGATAACGGATACTCCTGCGGTTCCCATGCCTTCGGAGGCAAGGTTCTTCCGTATGAAGAGGCGGCAAAATCTCCGCTGCTTATTTTCGACCCGAGAAAGCCCGCTTCCAAACGCGGCAAACGCAGCGCTGCGATTACAGGCGGTATCGATATGGCGCCGACGATGCTGAATCTTGCTGGTGTTTCGGTCCCGAAAACGATGGACGGCGTAAGTCTTGTTGATCTGCTGGACAAACCGGGCGGTAAGGTTAGGGATGATATGTTGTTTACTCAGGTTTGGGGACCGCTGAGCAATCATGCGCTGACGGTCATCGCGCAGGATTACAAATATATCTACTGGATGTACGGCGGCGATGGGATGATTCCGTGCGAAGAGTTGTACGACATTAAGAATGACCCAATTGAGATGCACAACCTTGCAGGCGACCCAAAGCATCAGGCAGGGCTTAACAGGATGCGTAAACGTTACGATCAATATGTCGATCAGTGGAAGAAGGATTGTTACAAAGCCTACGGATATCCTGAGCATGGCATTCTCGCGGACAGGCATCTTTCATGGGATGAAAAGAAAAAGTTAGTTCCGCTTACTAAATCCAGGGACGGCGAGCCTGCTATTGATAAAAAGAGAAAGCAGAAAGCCATAAATTGATGGGGGCATGCGTTACCGGTACCCGTATCGTTTTCGGTACTCAAGCGGGCTCATCCCTTTTACTTTTCTAAAGGTTCGGGAGATATGGTCGATCCCCGGAAATCCAAGGTCCATCGCGATATTGGAAATGGGCAGTTGGGTTGTTGTGAGCATTTTGGCGACTTGCTCCACTTTCAGGCATCTGATTTCCTCAAAAATGGTTCGTCCGATTTCTTTTTTAAATCGCATTTGTAACGTTCGCCGTGGAATTCCAACAGCTTCAACAACTTCATTGACTCCGATATTTTCGGTCAGGTGCTGTTTGATGAAATGGATAGCAATCGCGACGTTACGGTCATCCATTGCCAAAATATCTGTAGACTGACGTACTTCGACATGACTGACCTGTGTGGTAATGACTTGCCCGGTGTTCGGTTCGCCAGCCATAAGCCTGTTGAGCAGATCGGCGGCTTCGTACCCGGCATTTTCTACTCCCAGAGCTACGCTGGACAATTGCGGACGCGTAAGTCCGCACACCAGCTGATCATTATCGACGCCCACGATTGCTACTTCTGTGGGAACATCGATGTTGGCCAGCTTACAGGCTTCCAGAACTTCCTGGCTGCGATCATCGACACAGGTCATCAGTCCAACCGGTTTTGGCAAAGACATCAGCCATTTGCTCAAAGATTTTTGTTGACGGCTCCAGGAATCTGTCGGTTTCGAATGCATAAAGCAGCTGCACGAATAACCTTCTTCTGAAACACGGGCAGCAAATGCGTCCTTTCGGTAATTTGACCAGTAAACATCGTTATAGCCGCAGAAAGCGAAATTTTTAAACCCCCGTTCCAGCAGGTGCTCGGCGCCTACTGTCCCGATTCCTGCGTCGTCGGTTTGGATGCCGGGCAATGCTGAGCTTTCGTATCCTTTGATAATCGCCGGGATGCCGCTGGCGATTATCTTCTGGCAGATTGTACCGTTCTTGACATGTGCAATAATGCCGTCAATATCCAATTCCTTGAGATTGGGAAATCGCTGGTTTCTTCCTCCGGGTATGCGGTAGAATGACCAGGGTGCGTGATAATACGTGTACCGGGTAATTCCAAAAATCAGCTGACGACCATATTCTCTGGAAGATTCTAAAAACAACATGACTTTAGGTGCATTTGGCATGATTTGAAGTATATCGAAATATACCTGAAAAAACAAGTGCAATCTATATCTAGCGAAAATGTCGAAAAACCCAATGGCCGATCCACCTTTGCGCAAAAAGGCGAAAAGTTTATTCACAGATGGCTTTCATTGAATTTGAAAAAACGTAGAATTGAGCAGTTCGTAGATTCTTATCGAACCCAAAAAAACTGAACTTATTCGTGCCTTTTTGGCATAACTGGCAATATGCCAATATCATAAGGCGTTTGTAATGATGGGTTTATTTAAACAAGCCAGTGGTCGCTGCAAGCAGGATTTAGGGATTGGTGAAATAGATTTGTCCAAACGAAGCCAAAAAAGGCTTGATCGTTAACGATATTAACCAGTGGAGATTTAGTGTGAAAAATAATATTTTTAGCAGGCGGGATTTTCTAAAGATTGCAGGTGCTGCCACGATTGCCGCGCCGGCGCTTGCAAGAGGAGCCCAAAAGAACCAGCGGACCAACATCGTGCTGATCATGGTCGATGACTTTGGATATGAGTGCCTAAATTGTAATGGCGGTACGTCTTACAAGACGCCGATAATTGACAAGACTGCTGCGCAAGGCCTGCGGTTTACAAATTGTCATTCCAATCCGGTATGTACACCGACGCGTGTTAAGATCATGACCGGCAAGTACAATTTCAGGAACTATGTGCACTTCCTTACACTTGATCCGCGGCAAAAGACCTTTGGTCATATCATGCAGTCCGGCGGCTATAAAACCTGTATTGCAGGTAAATGGCAGCTTTCCGGCGGCAGCGGCGCCAAGGGCACAAAACCCGAAAATGCCGGTTTCGACGAGTACTGCCTCTGGCATGTTGAGGATCCTAGCGATTCGCGCTTCTGGAGCCCGAAGATCAAACAGAACGGCAAATGGCTTGAGGGCCTGGATGATAAGTATGGGCCTGATGTGTTCACCGAATTTGTCGGCAATTTTATGGAAAAACATAAAGACGAACCGTTTTTCGTATACTATCCAATGGCCCTGACACATGGACCGCACGTGCCAACACCCGCCAGCGAAGAAGGTGACAGCTCCACCAAACGGGACACCAAATATATGGTGGATATGGTTTCGTATACGGATGATCTGGTAGGTCGTGTTATGGATAAGCTCGATGAGTTGGGTCTGCGGGAAAATACGCTCGTGCTATTTACCGGCGATAACGGTACGGACAAGAAGATAACCTCTTATATGGGCGACCTGGCGATCCGTGGAGGCAAGGGCCAGAGCATCGATGCAGGAACCCACGTGCCCTTGATCGCAAGTTGGAAGGGTACGATTAAGCCTGGTACAGTTTGCGAGGACCTGATCGATTTTTCCGATATGCTCCCGACGTTTGCTGATGCCGGCGATGTCAAAATACCGAACGATTTTATCGTTGACGGTCGAAGTTTCCTTCCTCAGATCAAAGGGCAAAAGGGCAATCCGAAGCCATGGTTGTATTTCCATTATGAGAAAGGCAAGGATCCGGTGACGCCTGCTACGGTAAAGCATAAGGGCGAACCGAACCGATGGGTCAGGGATAAGCGTTGGAAACTCTACGCTACCGGCAAGATGTTTGATGTTGTCAAGGACCCGCTTGAAAAGAATGCCATTACCAGCGATGATCCCAAAGTCGCTGCGATCCGCAAAAGCTTCCAGGCCGTTCTGGATCGCTATCCAAAGACTCGCCAGCTTGATTCGGTTTTGGTAGACATGACAGACGAGGAATTTGACGCAATGCTGGCTAATAAAAAGAAACAACAGGAAAAAAAGAAAGCTAAACCAAAAAAACAAAAGTAAAAAATGGAATCACACAGACAAGGGCCTGGAAATTTTCTTCCCGAAGGAAAATCCCCGCAACTACGTGCATTTGTTCAGGATCGAATAAACACAAAATTTGTAAGGATAACAAAATGGACAGACGTCAGTTTGTAAAACTTGCAGGGGTTGCCCTTGCTGGATGCTCTGTAAGTTATGCCTCTGTAAATACAAAGAAGCAGTCCAGACCCAACATCATTTACATTCTGGCCGACGACATGGGCTATGGCGATGTTGACAGTTTTAACGAAGACAGTAAGATTGCCACGCCTCATCTCGCCCGTTTGAGCCGCGAAGGGATGCGTTTTACGGATATGCATACAAGTTCCGGCGTTTGTACCCCTACGCGGTACGGCATATTGACTGGAAGGTACTCGTGGCGGACGAGTTTGAAGAAAGGTGTGCTCGGCGGTCACAGTCCGCATCTGATCGACCCTCAACGCGAGACGGTGGCGTCGCTGCTGAAGAAGCAGGGATATGCAACGGCTTGCGTGGGTAAGTGGCATCTTGGCATGGACTGGGCAAGCACCGATGGCGAAGAAGTTAAAAAAACGGCTGCGAAGAATGTCGACTTTTCCAAGCCGATCGCAAACGGGCCGCTGGACGTGGGATTTGATTATTATTTCGGCATCTCGGCTTCGCTCAATATGGATCCGCATGTGTTTATTAACGGTCGCAAAGTGGAGGGGACGCTTGAATTTCTGGCCGATTCCAAAGCTGTCAAGGCTCGCGGCTTTACCGGGGCAAAACCCGGGTGGGCCGCCAAGGAGTTTAAGCAGGACCAGGTGCTGGGGACGTTTACTGAAAAGACGGTTGAGTGGATAAAGGAGCGTAACAGGAAGAGTCCGGATGAGCCGTTCTTTGTATATATGCCGCTCAATTCTCCGCATTCTCCTATCGTCCCGAGTAAGGATTTCAAGGACAAGAGCGGTTTGAATCCGCATGGCGATTTCTGTATGGAGACTGACTGGGCGGTCGGTGAGGTTGTTAAGGCTGTCGACGAACTGGGGATCGCCGACAATACGATCATTATCTTCACAGCCGATAACGGCACTTCGCCGATGGCAAAATTTGAGAAGATGCAGGAGCAGGGGCACTATCCGAGCTATATCTATCGCGGCATGAAGGGGACACTTTGGGAAGGGGGACACCGTGTACCGTTTGTTGTCCGCTGGCCTAAAGTGGTCAAGGCGAAAACTTCCTGCGATGATGTGATATGTACGACTGACCTGATGGCGACTGTCGCTGAAATAAATAGTGTAAAGCTTTCAGACGATGCGGGCGAGGACAGCGTGAGTTTTTATGATGCGCTTAAGGGCAAAAAACTGGCTGGTAATAATAAGCGGGGCGTTGTACACCATTCGGACGCAGGGATTTTTTCTATTCGCCGGGGCAAGTGGAAACTGATGTTTGATGCTAAGGGCGGTTCGAGGCGGAGCAATCCGAAGGATAAGCCGGTTAAGAATTCGGCGGAGTTTCTATTGTTCGATATGGAAAAGGACGAGGTTGAGTCCACGAACTTATCAGAGGAGCGTCCAGAGGTTGTCAAAGAGTTGAAGATGCTGCTGGCGGATTATATTAACAAGGGAAGAAGCACTCCCGGAGCCGTTCAGAAAAATGATCCGGCTGAGAAGGACTGGAAACAGATCGAAGTTATAAGCGAGTTCCTGAAGAGTTAAATTCGTAAGGGAAGTATTGATGAATACAGATAGACGCAGTTTTTTGAAATATTGTGGTATAGTATCGTTAGGGCTTGCAGGTTCGGTCAGTGCCGGGCCGCAAGCAGCTAAAAAGAAAAAGCCTAATGTTATTTTGTTCATGACCGACGATCAGGGCTGGGGCGATGTTGGTTTTAACGGCAACAAAGAGATCGTTACGCCTAACATGGACAGTTTGGTTAAAAGGGGTGCAAGGCTGCATCATTTCTTTTCCGGGTGTCCGGTTTGTTCACCCACCCGCGGAACGGTTATGACGGGGCGACATTATTTCCGTTATGGGATATGGACCGCAAATACCGGTCGTCTGCCGCGTGAAGAATATACTCTACCGCAGGGGCTGAAGGATATCGGTTACACCACCGGTCATTTTGGCAAATGGCACCTGGGTTCACCTCACCCGGATTATACCGGCAAGGGCGGCGGGGGCAG
>DAOVIC010000107.1 GCA_030671565.1 Anaerohalosphaeraceae bacterium | reverse complement strand
TTTACAATATATCGATAAACCGATACTATTATCATAAAGCCAAATTCAGATACTAGGCTCTGCTCTTAAAATAGCAAGCATTTTCAGGAAAATAGCGTGTCAGACACTCAAAACAAGCAAAAATCAAAAAAACTGCTAACAATACTAAGAATTTCCGTCGCCGTAATTGCCATCGCGATCGTCATAGTCATCTGCTACCGCGAGCGTGAAGATCTAAAAACCACGTTTTTAGCCCTCTCACCAGCGATTTTCCTGCTTGCTCTCCTCATTTTCATGTTATCAAACGCCATAATAGCAATGCGATGGCACGGCCTTCTAAAAGCTCAGAAGATAGACATTTCCTATCCTGCCGCCCTAAAAATCCACTTTTTAGGCCTGTTCTACAACAACATAATGGTAAGCTCAGTAGGCGGCGACATGCTCCGAATCTGGTACGTCACCCAGCACACCCACAAACGCCTCGAAGCAGGCCTAAGCGTATTCGTAGACCGCGTAATAGGCCTGGCAACGATGTTAATGATGGCTGCGGGTTTCTACTTTCTCTTTCCGGTAAATAATCTCAACCAGCAAGCTGCAAATGCCGGCACAGAACCGGAGAAAACCGAATCCGCAGGCGGCTTGATGACGATGATTTCCGATCACAAGATGCTCATTATTGGCTTAATATCCGCGATATTTGCGTTTCTGGTCATCCTGATGCTCATCCCAAAAACCCGCCGTTTCATCATCTCCCACTTAGTCAAAATTGCTTCACATCACCAGCGGGTAAAATCGGCAATAGTCCTGTACTGCTCAAAACCGCTGGTTTTAATATGGTCAGTATTCCTGACATTTTGCGGCCAAATCATAATTGTAACAGGATTCTGGCTGGTAGGCAGATCGATGGGAATTGAGGCGCCTGCAAAGTATTATTTCGTCTTTTTCCCGATCAGCTGGGTAATAGGTGCTCTGCCGATCAGTATCGGCGGGATCGGGGTTCAGGAATTCGGGCTTGCCGGGTTGTTTGTGCTGTTGCCGCAAGTCACGCTGGAGCAAGGACTTGCGTTGGCATTTTGTCAGCGATTAATATTTCTGCTGGGTTCAATTCCCGGCATTTTGATCCATCTTATGGGGGCGCATCTTCCGAAGCATAAAAAAGACTTTATGATTGACTCTTCGCAGGATTTGCAGTAACTTTGTAGTGGGTAAATTGTGCGCAAAAAGTGCATAATTATGACCTTGTGAAGTACCGTTTTTTGTGATGCTCTTAACTATATTTTCGAGATGCGTTTGGCTGGATTTTGTGGTGCTCTTGACTATATTTTTGAGATTTTCTTAACCGGATTTTTGGAATTATCTTAACTATGATCTACAAAGGACTGTAGTTATTAATATGCTTGCTTTTAAAAATTTTAGAACTTATTTTCTCCGGGGGCTGGCAGCGCTGCTGCCGACCGTTCTGACCATCTGGATATTTATCCAGTGCTATTTTTTCATAGAGAAGAACATAGCTCAGCCCATCAACCAGGGGATCGTACAGGTGATGGTTTTGTCGACGGACTGGTATCCTCCCGTCGATCAAGAGGCCAAGATAGAGTATGCCCGTACGAATTATCCGGAGCTTATCGGTCAGCCCGATTTTCTGAGCGAAAAGATATCGGAAGATTCATTTGTCCAGGAAGTCAGGATCAAAGAAGCGGAAGACTACTGGGTACGCGGCGGCGGTCAGTTTGCCGGTTTTTTGATCGCGGTGGTAGGCGTTTGTTTTTTAGGCGCATTCCTTGCGAGTTTTGTTGGCAAGCGTTTGCTGCATATGATCGAAAATGCAATTGCTAATATACCTCTTGTCAGAAAGGTATATCCGTATATCAAGGAGATAACGGAATTTTTTCTGGCGAAGAAGAAGATGGCATTTAACAATGTTGTGGCGATACAATACCCCCGGAAGGGTGTCTGGTCGCTTGCACTTGTTACTGGTACAGGTATCAAGAAAGTCGCGAATGCAGTTGACAAGGAAGTTCTGACAGTTTTTGTGCCTTCTTCACCGACGCCTTTTACTGGTTATGTTATTATGACAATGAAGGACGAGACGATCGATCTGGACATGACAGTTGAAGAGGCCCTGCGTTTTACGATTTCGGGTGGAGTTATCACTCCCGCCGAGCAGGCAGCGTTCGAGGCGATGGTGAACAAGGAAAAAGACGAGGACGTATAGTTTTGGACATGCGGATTAGTATTTTTTAGATAAGGAGATGCGAATGCTTTTTACGATTACGGGTAAACATTTTGACATCACGGACGAGATCAGGGATCATGCTCAAGAAAGGACCGAGAAACTTCCGCGATATTTTGACGGGATCAATCAGGTAGAGGTTATCATTGAGGGTAACGGTTCCGATCCCGGCGTCGAGGTGATCGCAAGAGGTGAACATGGTAATATTTTTGTTGCGACGGAATCCGGTGACGACACTATTACCTGTATCGATCTTGCGGTTCACAAGCTTGAGCGGCAGCTTCGTCGCAAGAAAGAAAAGCAGCGTAATAATAAGCATATACCCGGCGCTGGCGAAGGTCCAACAAGTTTAGAGCCGGGAGGCGAGTAAGCGTCTTTTTTTTCAGCCGTTGAAGGGCAGGTACCGTCAACGTGAGTTGTAATTGTACACCCTTTAGGGTGGTAAAATTTCGCGAGTAAGATGCAGATTGTTGTTTCAACGGCACCTGGCCGCGGATAAACGGGAAATCTCGAGCGATGTCCCAGTTATAAATGTGTTGTTTGGGAGTTAATATGAAGTTATCAGATTTTGTGTGTTTTGAAGCAGTGATCCCACAGTTGGCATCTTCGGATCGCAATGATGTTATCGTTGAGTTGATAGGCGCACTTGGCAAAGCGGGCAAACTTGGCAAAGCAAATGCCGATGAGATCGCCAAGGCAGTAATCGCCCGTGAAGGCGAGGCGAGTACGGGCATTGGAAAAGGCGTTGCGGTTCCTCACGTTAAGCACCCCGATATTTCGGATGTGGTTGCTGCTGTCGGCGGGAGTGTCGAAGGTGTCGAATTTTCTTCGCTTGATAAAAAGCCGGTTTATTCTGTTATCCTTCTTTTGAGTCCCGACGGTAATCCTGATAAGCATCTTCAGGCGATGGAAAATATTTTCAGGAATCTTCAGAAAGACGATTTCCGGAAATTCCTGCGGCAGGCGACGACTGAAGAGGCGATTAAGGAAGCAATCGTCGATCATGATGCGGATTTTGATGCTTAGAAGTAAGAACAGGCGTAACCGGCAAATGTTTTTGTGAGCATTTGTTTTTTTGGGGAGTATTATTTTGACACCTAATGTGTCTGAAATTGAAGTTGAGATAATGAATGTAGATGGGCTGCATATGCGACCTGCGATGCAGTTTGTAGATGTGGCTACGCGCTTTGATTCAGAGATCACGGTTACTAATGGCGAGACCACCGTCGATGCGAAAAGTATCATGCAGATGACGATGCTTGCCGCAACTTGCGGGACGCGTTTGATGGTAAAAGCCAAGGGCAATGATTCTTGCGAAGCGATCGAAGAGATCAGAGATCTTGTAGAAGTGAAGATGTTTGACGAGCCTGGCGTTGTGACGGATGAAAATGCAAAATCCAAAGATTAAAATGGAAATTTGAGGCTTTCCGCCTTCGGCGGGTAGAGTCCCTTCGGGATTTCGCTTTGCTTGACTATGGCCGAGGTTGGCAGAAAAAATCATAAGGTATAAGGCGCATGGAAATTAAGAAAGGTATAGCGGTATCGCCTGGTATAGCGATCTCCAAACCGTTTATCATAGATTCGAAGGATTACCGAATCCCGAGACGTTCTATTGCGCCGACTCAAATCGACGAGCAGATCAAGCGTGTTGACGATGCGTTCGGCGGTGCGGAGGCGGAACTGACGGCTTTTGGCCGTGGTCAGGAAATGGTCGAGGAAAGCATCCTCGATATTTTTGCCGTTCATCTTAGTTTTTTGCGTGATGAAAGTCTCAAGGAGCGTATCAGGACGTTTATTACGGACGATCTTATCACCGCCGAGTACGCTGTATCTACCATTCTTCGAGAAGCGGCGTCTCAGTTGGCAGCGGTTGAGGATTCTTATATCAGCGAGCGTGCGGCAGATATTTACGATATCGAAAAGCGTCTGCTTACTCAGTTATTGGGTAAGATAACTCGCGATGTCGACCAGTTGAGCGAAGAAGTTGTGATCATCGCCCACGACCTTACCCCTACGCAGACGGCGGGTTTGAATCGTACGTTCGTAAAAGGTTTCGCCACGGACGCGGGTGGTCGTACGAGTCATACGGCTATCGTTGCAAGGTGTTTGGCGATACCTGCGGTCGTTGCGCTGGAAGATATAACATCTACGATAACTTCCGAGAGTACGGTTATTATCGACGGTAACCGCGGTGTTGTTATCATCGACCCGGACGAAGACGCACTTGTTCAGTATGAGCGTTATGCCCGTGATTTTAGCCGTTTGGAGACTAAGCTTAAGGCTCTTTCCGATAAGCCTTCTATCACACGAGACGGTGTTGAGATCGAACTTCTGGGTAACATCGAATTTCCCGGAGAAGCGCACCTTGCGGTTGAGAACGGGGCCCAGGGTATCGGACTTTACCGTTCGGAGTTTTTGTATCTGTACAGCGGTTCGGCGCCTACAGAAGAGGATCATTACGAGGCTTATTCTGAGACGGTTCAAAACTTTAAGGATCAGCCTATTGTCATACGTACGATGGATCTTGGCGGTGACAAGCTTCCTCACGGTAAGCGTTCGGCTCCTGAGGGTAATCCTGTTCTCGGATTGAAATCGATCCGGTATTGTTTGCAGAATCTGATGCTTTTTAAGACCCAGCTGCGGGCAATTCTGCGGGCGTCGGTGCTTGGGGATGTTCGGATCATGTTCCCGATGATAACGAATTTGCAGGAGCTTCGGCAGGCTAAGATGATCCTTCGCGATGTTATGGAGGACCTTGACGAGTATGCAGTTCCTTACAATGCGTCAATTCAGATAGGTGCGATGATCGAGACTCCGAGTGCTGCGTTGATGGCATCGCTTTTGGCGAAAGACTGCGATTTTTTCAGTATCGGAACGAACGACCTTATCCAGTATACTCTTGCGGTTGACAGGGCCAACGAGCGTGTTTCGTCGCTTTATTCGGTTGCTGATCCGGCAGTGCTTCGCCTTTTGAGGGGTGTAATACATGACGCTCACAAGGCAAAGGTGAAGCTTAGTGTTTGCGGTGAAGTTGCTTCCGATCCTGAGTATATTATGCTTCTTCTGGGTATGGGGGTAAGGAGTCTTTCACTTGCACCGCCGATGATACCTGAAATAAAACAGATCATTCGTTCGGTGACGATCGAAGAATGTAATCAGCTTGCACGAAAAATATCGTCTATGGATTCTCAGCGTCAGATAAAGAACTACGTTCGAGATGCTGCGATCAAGATACTTCCGGAGGCCTTTTAGCGCCTGCAAAATGGAAACACTTGTAATCAGCTTTACGGTACGCGGTAGTTTGCGTTTTCTGTCTCACCGTCAGACAGCGACGATGCTTGAGCGTGCCTTGATACGGGCAGGCGTTGAATTGAATTACTCTGAAGGATTTAATCCGCATCCGAGGATGTCTCTGCCTCTTCCGCGGACTGTTGGGGTCTCGACAGAGAAAGATATTTTGACTGCGTCTATAGAGTCAAGCGATAGTAATGACATTTGCAAGCTGAAAGATTCGATATCCAGTCAGGTGCCCGAAGGTTGTCAGATCAACGATGTTTTTCTTTGTCCTGCTAAAACTTCTTTTAAGGCTCAATCGGCATTGTATGAATTCGGGGTTGGGGAATCTGCGTTCGAGGGCAGTTTCCAGGGCGGGTATGAAACCTTTTGTGAAAATATTCGTGCCGGCAGAGAGATCATGGTCGGTCGTAAGGGGTCGAAGCGCAAGCGGGCGCGGACAGTCAATGTCGGTGCTTTTATCGAATCGGTAGACCTCGATGGAAAAACAGTTCGAGTGAGGTGTTCTATTACAGAGAAGGGTTCGGTACGGCCTGGCGAACTTTTGTCACTTCTTGGTCTTGAAGCGGAGATGCTTTCAGGAGAGATCGTTCGCAAGGAAGTGCAATGGGATCCGAGGCCGGAATTAGAATGTAAAAATTAAAAT
>DAOVIC010000154.1 GCA_030671565.1 Anaerohalosphaeraceae bacterium | reverse complement strand
CCTACACCCGACCCGCC
Source organism: Anaerohalosphaeraceae bacterium (assembly GCA_030671565.1). Next base: position 3,941 of record DAOVIC010000154.1, on the reverse strand, counting down.
GGTCATCCCGGCAAGAAGCCCCGGCATCTCTACCCGCCACATCTGCGTTCCGTTATACCCGTCGACACCCTTGATCGCGTCTCTGCCGATCTGAACCATCACACCCTTGTAGAAAAGCGGCGCAGGGTTCTTACCATGCCTGTCGATACGTATGAGAGTTTCATCCTCATACCAGAGCATCCCCAAAGGCCCTTTAACAATCTCGTCACCCGAATTAAGCGAATTGGCGGCATCGGACAGAGGATGGGTCCACTGACCGGCACCTTTAGGGCCTACACCATCCAAAACTTTAGCACGTACATCCCTTCCCACGCACACAGCCGCGGTATAAGGCTGCATGATCCGTCGCAGTTCAGCTTCAGGCAATCCAGATGAATCCCCGTAAAAAAACGATCCCGAAGCAGTATTTGCAACAGCCGATTTGCCGGCCAGAGACTTTTCAGAAACAATAAGATTTGCAAAATAATCGCCAAGATAAGTCTGCCTATCGCTTCGCTTAAGGATCTGAACACGTTTGCCGTAAACCCCAAGCTTATCCAGAACGCCTCTCGCTTTGGCTATTACCTCATCGTCATCAGACAACGCAACGACATACAGATCGCTATTGCAAACAAGCTCATAGGCCAGTTGCCCGGTCCCAAGATCAAGATCGACCGCATAGCCGCGATTGACGCCGCTGTCTTTTATGATCTTCTTAGCTGCCCGTGAAATTTTTGCGTTCGCATAAGGCGATTCGATCTCCACAGGAGCTACCGTCGAAGGATTTGCATTTAAGGATTTGTCCGCAAAACAATAGACGGTTCCCTTATCGGTACTTACAAAAAGTTTTCCCTCGGAGACGGCAAGGGCATAAACAACACCATCGACACTAAGCCTGTTGGTGATCTTTTTAGCCTTGCTGTTAACGACAAGCACTTCTTTGTCGGCCCCGGCAACACAATCAACGCCTGCGACAACAAATGCTTCGACCTCGCTGTCAAGACCCGTTTCTACCGACCAGTTCTTCTTTAGAACAGGAGCCCCTTCGATAAGCTCCAGCCGGCTTTTAGGCTCGGCACGCATCTTCATCCCTTCGGAATCGTTGCTCATACTCGACTCAGCCCGTGCGGTATAAAAATAAGCCTCAGCCTCGCGCTTAGCCTGATAAGTCTTATGCCACATCGTTGCCCCGTGTATCTTGCTGCCTTCCGAGCGAACAAACCCGTCGCCGACAACGCAGACGATACGATTGGACCCTGGCACTCCTTCACCGTGCCACCCCTTCTCAAAACCGAAATATTTCGCCGGTTCCCACCATTTCTCTGTGCCGATCAGATGATGTTTTAAACCCGTAGCACAATCGAATGCCATCCCCGAGTTAAAGAACACCTCATCCGTCACAACAATATCCCCGCCCCCAATAGCCTTTGGAGTTTTACCGCCGTATCTGCTGTGATGGAAGTACAGAAATCTCCCGGTCTTTCGATCGAAAACCGCAGGAACCGACCGGCCCGTCGCCACAAAAACCTTATCGTCCGAAACCGACAGATAACCCTGCGCAACCACCCCGCCTTCCGACATCGCCCCCATGTGCGGCTGCTCGATAGTCAGATACCCGCTGTCATCGTTAACCCAGATCACCCGACCCGTTTCCGCATCAACGGCATAAATATAAACGCCCTCCTGCGACCAGTTACCCGCGCCGAAATAAACGACACCGTCGTCAATAGCGACACCTCCGCGAACCGCCCATCGCGAAACAACGCTCGAGTTTCCGACAAGCCGGTTTATCTCAGGCCCAGCCTGGATATTCCACAGCTCTTTGCCGTCATCTGCCGAAAGACAGTAAAAATTCCCGTCATCGCTTCCGACATACACCCGACCGTCATAAACCGCAGGCGAAAGCCTTACCGCTCCGCCCGTAAAAAACTCCCATACGGTTTCTCCCGTTTGAGAATCGACGCCGTAAACTTTATGATCTGCCGAGCTCCCGTAAAAACACTTCCCGTCAGAGACCACTACCCCGGGCGCCCAGTCGAACTTCATACGGGAAGTCGCTTGAAAATTACCCACCCATGCCCGATGAGGTGTATGCCTGGCAACTCGCTTCCATAAAACAGAAAGCTCCTCCGGCAAGCTCTCAGCGGTATACCCGCCTCTTGCGCCGTCGGATCGATACTGCCCCCAATCGGCAAATACAACGGAACAGAACAGGGCTGCAATTGTTAAGATCAGTAAATACCGCATTCTCATATAATCTCCCGTGATAAATTATCGTAGGGTGGTTAGTTCTTTTTCTTTTCCTTATTCTTCTTAGCCTTAACTTCTTTATCGAAGTGATGCACCTTGACCCGTTTAGTATTGGGCCAAACGGCTTTAGCATCGAGCTGACCCTTAAATTCGACAGCGATCACGGAAACCTCTGAGCTGGGAGCAGGCATATTCGGAACAACAAACTCCACGCCGTCGCCGGCTGCGGCAAACTTAACCGCCCTGCCGCCCTTCAGTACACTGGCTTTGACTATTTGTTCAGCCGGCAGATCGATCCCGATCTTTGCCCCGCCCTTCCAGTCAAACACGAACAGGTACAGCTTTTTGCCTTTAACAGTGATCCGTCCCCACTCCGGAGCCTCGCCCCACGGACTTGCCTTGGTGCCATAGATTGCCTCGCCGTTATCTTTCATCCACTCGCCGACTACCTTAAGCGCATCCTGCTCGCCGTCAGGGATAATACCGTCGCCTTTTGGCCCGATGTTAAGCAGAAAATTCCCGCCCTTATGAATGATATCCGCAAACATCGGGATAAGTTCTTCACCCTGACGGTATTGAGCGTTCGGGCCTTTATACCAGAATCCGCCTACCTTGGTCGTAGGGATATTCAGTTCCCAATAAGGAGCCGGCGGTGCATCGGGGATATACTGTTCCTGCACACGAAAATCTACAAACTCGCTTGTTCCGCGGTTGTCAATAATAATATTCGGCTGAAGCTTTCGAACCATCTTCAGCATTGGTATCGCGTCCCTTAGCCCGGCTTTGGGATAATGAATGTCGTACCAGATAATATCGATAGGCCCGTAATTCGTCATAAGCTCGCGAACCTGCTCTTCGGCAATACGAACATAGTTCTTCCAGCGTTCGGGATACTTCTTGATGAAATCGGGATCTTCTTTCGGATGCCTCTTGATCGCGGCCCCGTCTTCAAGTGCCCAGTTCAGATGAGAAAAGTAAACCCCCACCTTGATACCCTCTGCACGAAACGCATCGAGAAAGGCCCGCACATTGTCAGGATTTTCGCTCTTGCTCCAGGGACACTCGGGATTACTAACCGTAAAAGGTGTAACCTTCGAATCCCAGTTACAAAAACCGTCATGGTGTTTCGCCGTAAGGATCGCATACCGCATCCCCGCCGCCTTTGCCATCTTCGCCCACTGACGAGGGTCGTAGTTTACGGGGTTAAAAGTCTTATACCACGAAAGCCCCTGTTCAAGCTTGACAGGATCCTTATCGAGCAAAGCACCTATACGCCCGTTAGTCGGAGCAGCTTGCGAATAAGCTCCCCAGTGAATGAACAAACCAAACTTCCATTCGTTCCATTCTTCCATTCTCTCAATAGAAGCATTGACCGGAGCGTCAACTTTAGCTGCACTCTGACCGAAAAGAATACCGGAATATTGAACGGCTAATAATACAAATAATATCTGGACAGACCTCTTCATGTGATACCTTTCATTTTTTTTATTTTCAGACGCTTACCATGATAAGCTTATTGCAAACCCTCGCAAGAAAAATGTGTGCAGAAAAACCGCTTTACGTATAAAAACAATATCTTAAAAAAAAGGGGGTCATGCAATCACTTGCATAACCCCCTGTCTCAAACAAAAACCTCAATCAATAAATGAGGTTATTCCAACTGGCCTACTGTGGCCATACTACTGTGTCAAGCCATATCGATGCTACGTTGG
>DAOVIC010000198.1 GCA_030671565.1 Anaerohalosphaeraceae bacterium | reverse complement strand
ATATTCTATTTTAGGGAGCGAAATCATGGATATTGACAAAAAACAGGCCCAAGAATCACTTGATACGGTCCAGAAGACCATGGAAAGAACCGGCAGAGCGATCGCATCGTCTTATGCCAATCCAATGCTGATCCTTTGGGGAGCCATCTGGGTCATCGCTTACACCTCCAGCCATTTTTACCTGCAGCATGTCGCTATCATAATGTGGAGCATGGCATTGATCGGAGGCGTCGGGTCATTATTTATTATCAAGCAGCACAGACCAAAGGCACCAGTAAAAAGTACGTCTCAAAATAACCTTTCGCGAAAGACGGGCTGGATGTGGTTTTTCGTATTTTTATATCTTTCGATCTGGATGTTTGTCTTGCAACCTTTTAATGGCTTGCAGATGAACGCTGCAATAGTAATCGCAGTTATGTTCGCATATGTCATTATGGGCCTTTGGTTTAACAGCTGGTTTTTACTCATTCTTGGCATTTCAATAACGGCAACAACACTTCTCGGTTATGCTGTGCTGACACCCTACTATTGCCTTTGGATGGCGGCAACGGGCGGAATGGCTTTACTCGTAACAGGAATAACTATCCGCTTGAGGTGGAGTTAATAACATGTCCGGACTAAACGCATTAATACATCAGCCGGTTCGTCTTCGCATCATGTCAATATTGATGGCTCTGGATCTCGATGAGCAGGTCGACTTTACTTTCTTAAAAAAACAATTATCTCTAACCGATGGCAATCTCGGAGCCCACTTAAACAGGCTCGAGAGCGCAGGTTTCGTCAATCTCGAAAAGACTTTTGTCAACAAGAAACCGAAAACGTATATCGGGATAACCGGCACTGGTCGTGACACCTTTTCCGAATACCTCCGGACACTTAACCAGATCATTAAAAGCGGCAAGATGCTTTAGTTGTAAAAAGTCGCAATAAACACATGGCCTGTCCCTGTTTTATGTGACCTGCACCCAATTCCTGGTCTAATCTGAAATTCGAATGTTCAAGATTTAAAACACTGTTCCGGTATTTTGGTTTTTTATTGACATTTTGAGCGGTGTGCCGGAATATGTTTTTATTAGTTAATTAACTCAAATATCAGAACTACACTTGAGGTTAAAATATGATACGTACACTTGGACGAAGTGACATTCAGGTCAGCGCGATGGGGCTTGGCTGCTGGGCCATTGGCGGTGAGCAATACCGCGACGGTAAACCGGTCGGCTGGGGAGGGGTTGACGACGGGGAATCTATCCGTGCAATACAAACGGCGATCGACTTTGGGGTGACCTTTTTCGATACCGCCGACATCTATGGGTCCGGTCGTAGTGAAAAAGTTCTTGCCCGGGGAATAGAGGGCAAACGCGACGGGCTGATCATCGCGTCAAAATTCGGCTATACTTTTAACGAAGGTACAACCGAGGCACTCGGGCAACAGGCGGATCCGGATTACATAAGAATCTGCTGTGAAAAAAGCTTAAAGCGTCTCAACACCGATCGCATCGACCTGTATCAGTTTCACCTTGGAGGCTGGGATATGGAAGATGCCCTGCAGGTTCGCGAAATCCTTGAAGAACTCGTCGACGAAGGCAAGATACGATACTACGGCTGGAGCACGGACGATCCGGAGAGGGCCGGTCTTTTCGCTCAAGGGGCACACTGTACGGCGATCCAGCAGCGGCTTAGTGTGCTCGAAGGAAATCTCGAAACGCTGCAAGTCTGCGAGCAAAATAATCTGGCGAGTATAAACCGCGGACCGCTTGCGAAAGGAATTCTCACCGGGAAATTCAATTCGGAATCAAAACTGCCCGCCGATGACGTTCGGCACGATTGGGATTTTAAAAAAGGCACCGAAGCGGAGTACCTCGGTAAGCTAAATGCCATACGCGATATACTGACCAGCGGCGGTCGGACGGCGGCACAGGGCGCGTTGGCGTGGCTGTGGGGAAAAAGCGAAAACACGATCCCTATTCCGGGATTTAAAACGGCGGCGCAGGCTAAGGAAAATGCCGAGGCAATGAATTACGGTCCGCTGACAGAACGGCAAATGGAAGAAATCGAAACTCTATTGAATAACACCCCTATTTAGCCTTGCGTGCCCACCTGAACCTTGCGGACGATGAGCGGGAATTTTTCATTATCTCCCACTTGTCAGGAACTATCGCTTTGTCGGATATGGCCTCATAAATCCCTGCTTCATATCCATCGCGAAAACTTCGTTT
>DAOVIC010000181.1 GCA_030671565.1 Anaerohalosphaeraceae bacterium | reverse complement strand
TTTTTACAAAAAAAAACAAAAAACCGCCTCCACGCCCTGTAAATCCAACGATTTGCACTTCAGTGCAAATCATCCGCTTCATTTAGCCCCCGATTAAGAATCGGGGGTAAGGGCCGAAAGGCCCGCATAAGCAACACAAAAAAATAATCACCTCCGCTTCCGAGGCGTCGAAATGGTCCCCGGCCGCGAAGATATCGACGTCTTGATCTTGCCGCTGTCCAGATTGTACTCGATCCGCTCTGTTTTCACGCCGTTGGCAAAACAAGGCACATCCGGCAAACCGCCTACTACCATCAAATTCGTTACCGCATCATAAAAAAGATTGTCGCCTATAAACTCGTTCCCATCCACTTCATAATATCGGATCCCATCCCTGGCCGTCACCGTCAAAAGTTCGGCACGTTTTGTTTCCGAAGTGTCAAACCTGGCAACAAGATGCTTTGCATTCGTCTGTATCGCTGCCCCCGGCTTTCCATCGACAACAGGTATATACCCTATCTCCACGCCGCTGAATTCCCCTGCCGCAACGAGCGTATTACCCTTTAAAAACCACATCAGCGATTCGAAATTTTCGACAACAGCATAGCAAGGCCCTTCGAGACCCAAAGATTTCTTTTTCTTATTTTTACCCTTGCCGGCATCCGGCACAGGGGCATTGGCATTGTTTATTTCTATCCTGCCCCCGGCCCCCGCCGTAATAACTTCGTTCACCGCATCGTAGTCGATCCGAGAACGGAAAAGCTGAACCTGGTTGATAATTTCCTCGCCGACCGTCCGGGTGGATTTAAGTTTTACCTTTTCACCCGTCACCGCAACATGCTTGACAGATAGTTCGCTCGCCTCAGGTGTCGCTTCGTACATATCAACAGCTAACTGATCGCCGTAGAAAACGTTGTCCTGAACGAAATTGACCTTGATGTCTTTTCGGGTACCTACAACATTACCGTTAAACGTTATTTTCTTCGCCTCGTCAAAGTATTCCGCATTGTCATCAGCATCGATAACTATCGGCACCAGTGCCTCAGGATCGAGTGCATTCGGATCCGGCTTAGAGTAGAAGTTAAACTTGACCGGCCCGCCCGCATACGCACGCCCCGCCGCAAGATCGTAATCGATATGAACAGCACGGAAAAGGGTTTTGTCAAGATCGGCTGCCTCAGCAAAAACCTTGTCATCCGCCTCTGTAAATTCGACCCTGCCTTTAACCGATCCCTCTTCAAGTTTCATCACACGAGGCCGCCCCTTACCTGCCGCCACGTCCTCAACATCCGCCATCGGAACTACAACCAGCGACCCGTTACAGGTAACGACGATCTCAGGAATACGCTCCTCTTCTGCAGGATCATCTGTAACAGCAACAGCAACACTCCCCTCACTAGTTACCCCATCAGCAACAGCACCGTCAGCACTCAACCCAGCCGCACCTTCCGCCTCCGCCCCACCTGCCAATGGCTTCTCACTTGCCGCAGAAGATGAACCGCTTTTCTTCTTGCTGCTTCCACCGTAGAGAATGTTGACAATATTGATGCTCTCGGCACCGGTAACAACAAGATTATCCAAACGTCTTATCACAACGTTGTCAAAAAAACTGCACTGGTAAAACGCTTTCGCCTCCTTGGAAGCGCTTTCGCTTAACACAGCTCCAGCCGGCGACTCTTCCGGCAGTTTCTCAGCACCTGTATTCAAAACAGACGCAGATTTTTCAACCGAATCACCCGCCACTGCTGCTTCGGAACGCTCACCCTTTTCTTTCCCCCTTGATTCCTCGTTCGCGGCAACCTCGCCGGAAGGATCTTCCTGAAGGCTGTCGGTATCGTATATGTTCAGATAGTCAAGCTCAGATATCCTGAAGTATTCGATGCGGCTCAATCCTCTGTTATAGATCAGAACCATACCGGTACCTTGCAAAGTGACATCCTCAGATACAAATTCAAAGGGCCCTTTCGTCGCGATCTCGGACCGGTCGCTGCTGTAGTCCAGCGTATCCATATATATAAAGCTTTGCCTGGTTTCGCCGTCACTTTGCGAGTTAAGCGTTATGACAACATTCCCACGAAGCGTCCCTTCCGAAGGAGTCGCCTCCCCTACGATCGTATCCACCCGAATATCGCCCTTATCCGCTGTCACCTCAAACGAAAGATCGTCCTCAAAAGTTTTCATATAGGGCTTTTCAAGCTTCCATCGCTCGTTCTTGCGTTCCGGATTCAGCAGCTTTTCAAATCCGAATATCTCCTTAACCTCCCCAGTAACCTCATCGCGCTCGATCAATTCGGTCATTCTCATTTTACCGATACCGACTCCGGCAACCTCCGAAGACTTATCGCTAAGATCCGGCACAACCAGCTCATCGCCGCTATTTTGATCGCCGGGCTGCTGAATTTCAGGACTACTAATAAAGAAACTGTAAATCCCAAAAATTACAACCACCGCAACAAAACTAACGATCCCAACTTTGATTTTTCTACGATTTACCATAATGTCCCAATGCTTTTTTTCAAGCTATACTGATCACGATTGAAAATTCCCGTTTTGTTCGCGGTAACTTGTTTTTGAATAGATACTTACCTTTTTACGCGCGGGCATTTACTACCCTTAAGGGTATAGATACCTCTCCATCAGTTTGTCCCACTTGCCGCTACCCTTGAGTATGCATTCGATCACTTCACGAACAGCACCGGCCCCGCCGGTCTTAACCGTCACATAATCCGCCGCATCCTTCAGCTCGTCGACTGCGTTAGCGACCGCAACCCCAAAACCGGCACGCCGAACAGGCGGAAGATCGAGAAGATCGTCACCGACAAACGCAACCTCGTCCGCAGAAAGACCGACCTCTTCCAA
>DAOVIC010000093.1 GCA_030671565.1 Anaerohalosphaeraceae bacterium | reverse complement strand
TAAACTTTTTATGTATAGCCTTAGGTCGTCGTGAGGACTTTAGCTGGCAAGGCAGAAAACGCAGGTTTAGTTGTTCTAAACCGAGTTTTTCTAACGCCGCCAGGTAAAGCCGCAACAGGCATAAGGCATACACTAAAAATTTAATTGCTCTAGCCTGATCTTATCAGCATTGGCTCTGCCGAATCCACTACTTCTGCCTGAGTTGCGCAAAGCGAAATCCGCCGAAGGAGAAAACTACGAACTGTTGCCAAAGGCGACTAAGGAAGCAGATCTTCGTTGTGGCTCGTCGATATTTCCGCCAGATCGCCGTAAAAGGTCTTGCCGGTTTTAGGTTTGTATGCAAGCACATCGATCCTGTGTTTCGGGGTATTTTCCTCTTCAAGGATCTCAGTGAACCATCCGTGTTCCTCAAAATTCCGGGCGATTCTTTCTTCAAATACATTCATAAATAACTCCCTGCGAAAATCAAGTTAGCAATCTTATGATCCCAAAATCAAATTTTCAGCAGCCGGCGATCCCAACCATCAAATCGTAACCCGACCGGCCAATACTACTAACACCTCCCTGTGATATTACGAAAAAAACCGCACGTTGTGCAGGCACTTACCCCCACTCCGTCGGCTCCATAATTTGGCTTAATTTGGTTTCTCATGGCATAAAAAAAGCCGGCTATGAGTCCAAAAACACTCATTTCCGGCAATAACTTTCTATTCTGGTATTCAACAAACAAACACCTCATATCTAACATTAACACGTAAGCAAGTATACCCGAAAAAACCCCGTTTGTCAAGTAAAATTAACCAACGACTATCGACTAAAAATAACCGCTGTTAAGTTTTGCCTGTATCTGGTCATACCTGTTCCCGGCTGTTTTTAAAGTTTTGCCAACCGGTAGCGTGCCGGGGTATTTTTTTCCAAGCTTGAGCACACGTGAATAATTGTACAGCAGGTCATCGAGCACATACCAAAGTTCCTCGCGGATCATATTTTCACGAATAAGATACGGGTCGATATCATTTGTTACTTCCTGAGTTGCACGCTTTGAGCTGAGCGATGGCTTCGCATTATTTCGGCTCGGACGTGTACGGCTTGGAGGGCGGCGAATGATCTTATTTTCATCTTTTTGTTGTGTACGCTCGTATTTGTCCTCAATATTGCGCAATTGGCGATACCCGGCAGCCGATGAGGCCCTGCTATATCTTGCTTCTTCGGCTAATTCCTCAAGCGCTGTATCCAGTTCTTTCTCGCGGATTTCAAGTTCATCAATATTGAAAAACAGGTCCCCCATAACTCGCCTGTTCTTTACAAAAGTCTTGATTTCGCGATCTATGCGGCTTGTAGACTGTTTTTTTGCATCGCTTGCGCCAAGTAATGCGAGTACTTCCTCCCTGGAATTGACTATCTTATCTGCCATACGAGCGTGTACAGCTTCCTGAGCAGTCATTGTTATTTGATATTCTAATGGTTTGACAGAAACCATGCCGTTTGGGGCATAAACAGGTTTGGAAGCGGTTTTTTTGGTTGTTTTGCTCCATGTGCGTATAACTGCATCTGAAGCTTGCTTACCCGCCTTGCTGATGAATTTTCGGGTTCCGGCGGTATCGGTCGATACCTCTATGATCTCGATAGCAGGATCGATCATTGCAGCGGCGAGGGCACCGTTACGGCCTGCTTTTTCAGCAAGGGCCGCTATGTAAGTGCTGTAGTTGGCAAGACTTGCAGGTGAATAAATTTCTTTCGGATCTTCGCCGTCCGCTGCGAAATTCGCCGCGGGAGCAAATGTTCCCATAGCGGCATTTGGGGAAATAAATACCGCATCACAAGACATCGCTACAGCTGCGGCGGCGGAAAAAGCACCGCCGGTCGAACCGCCTGGAATGAATGCGATCACGGGGCAATTGTCCGTTTTTGAGATAGCAGCGCAGATTTCTTTCATATTTTCACCGCTGCCGCCGGGGCAATCTATTTCTATCAAGATGTATCTTGGTCCTTTATTTGCAGCCTGAACAATTGTTTCGGCGAGGATTTTTGAGACGGTTTTGGAGATTATCACATCGGGGTTTTGGATGGGTAAAATTACGACATTGTTCTTTCTGCCTTGTGCCGTGTATGTAACCTGATATTCGGCGAGATCTATGGAGATCGACTTGAACGTATCTCCTTGTAGTTGATAGACTTGCGTTGTGTTTTTGCGAGTTCGATTGGTTGGGTAACCGTAGAATGATTCGCCTGTTTTGCGATTTAGGAACTGGTCTGCCTGAACAGATTGCGCAAAAAGGGCGATGAGGACTAAACCTGCAAGAATGTGCCGTGCCATACTTTTTGTCTCCCGTAACTTCATGTCATCCATAACTTTACAGCGCATTATACGCCGAGAAGGAGAATTGGGTCTATAAAAAAAAGCTAAATTTTCGGCTTGGTATTTTGTGTTTATATTTGTTTTTCGGCACGGCGGCAAGAAAGACTCCACAAATACTCCAGATAAGAACAGGTGTTGTTATTATTGGCTTCCGTTGAAAATCGGAACCTGTGTCCATCCGCATAAGAACCCTGCTTTCGATAAATTACTGTACAAAGGGGGGCAGGGCGTATTGACTTTGTCAGGAATTTTGGAGCAGCTGGAGCAGGATGGCTTTAAGCCCTTGTTAAGCAAGGACTTAAAATGCCCAGGAGAGGAGTCGAACCTCCACGGGGTATTAACCCCACCAGGCCCTCAACCTGGCGCGTCTGCCTATTCCGCCACCTGGGCTTGATGGTAGCTCTGAGGAACAGGGTATTTTACGGTGAAGTTGTGATTCTGCAAGTGTTTTTCTGGTAACCGGGCAAGTTTCGGTAAAAAAATGTTATGCGGCGTCAATTACCGAAAGAGGGGGTAGTTATCGGACCGAAAGGACGGAGCATTTATTCGTATACGGCGTTTATTTGTATCGTAAGGGTATATTCAGCATATGTGTTCATCCTGCCGTTTTTTGCTTAAATGGGGGTTAAATAATGTCGATTATGACCTCGTAGCTGTCTATAGACGGGGAGGGACTATATAGACGTGCGTATGTTATTCAATGAGATAGCGGCGGTATAATGAAAATTGCAGATATTTTTGTAACAGGGCATCGTACAGAGCAACCCGGCTGTGGTCTGGTCGTAAGCTCCGACACGCCCGTGCGTGAGGTTCTTGCAAAGATGCAGCAAAGCGGTTCGGATATGGTCGCCGTTGAAGATTCCGACGAGAGATTCAGTATGATCTCACACCATGAACTTGTTGACCTCGTCCTTGCCGAGCTTACGCAAACGCAAGAGCATATAGCCAGGATAGAGAAAGAGGCTTCAGAGGTTATTTCTGATGGGATGGAGTTAGTCAGCGGATGTGCGGTCCGCGGCGGGGAATTATCGAAAAGTAAGCTCGAAACCGCAGCGGATTACATGACGGAAGGTTTGCTGATACTTGATGAGAAGGGTAGACTGGAAACGGGTAACCCGGCAGCAAAGAAGATGCTTGGTTTAAAACCCGACGATTCGCTTGAGGATTTGCTCGAGTTGATTGATGATCTGGGTTTGCGTCAGTTGATAACCAATAGCAGAAATACAACTGACGGAAGCTGGGGACAGTTTAAGATCAAATCGCTCGAAGATAAGATACTGCAGATCAGGTGGGTTGAGATGGAAGGCAGGACCGGCGGTAAAGTCGGAAACCTTGCCATGATTCGTGATGTGACCGATGAACTGGCAGGGGAGAAGGTAAAGGTTGAATTTATCGCAGCGATAACACACGAGCTTCGCACACCTTTGACGATAATACAGAACTCCGTTTCAAATATTCTTGCAGGAGTAACGGGGAAGATCGGAAAGAAAACCTGCGAATATCTGCATACGATAGAAGGCGACTGTCGACGATATGGTCTGCTTATAGGTGACCTGCTGGATATATCCAAGCTCGAAGCGGGCGATATGCCGCTAAATACTCAGATCATCAGCGTCGTAGACGTTGCTGAGGAGGCGATCGAGTGTTTTTCGGTAAAGGCATGCGAAAAGAAACTCGAAATTGTCAGCGACCTTGAGGCCGGTATCGACCCGGTCTTCGCCGACAGGGAGCGAATTGTGCAGGTGTTGGTCAATCTTATCGAAAATGCCGTTAAGTTTACAGACAAAGGCGGCAAAATCGTACTGCGTGTCACGGAGGATACGGAAAATATTATAGTTTCTGTCTCCGATAGCGGCATCGGGATATCGGATATTCAGCAAAAGCAGATATTCGATAAATTCCACCAGATCGGCAGACAGGCCGGCGCAGGTTACAAAGGTACCGGCCTTGGGCTTGCCATATCCAATGGTATTATCAAAATGCACGGCGGCGGGATATCCGTTCAAAGCGTTATCGAAGAAGGCAGCACATTTACGTTCACCTTGCCGAAGACCGATCCGTCGATAATTCTCAATAAGCATCTGGAGACTATGTCTAAAAAAGTTGCGTCGCAGGGCGGCCAGTTTGCTCTTATGCTCTTAAAATTGGATACGGAAGAGGTAGACAACGCCCAGACGGACGAAGTTACCGGACCTTTGATACGTGAAATTGCAACACAGCTGGATGATCTGAAGTTTTCAGATGGTGATATGGCATTGCAAATGAGCCCGTCAGAGGCGTTTTTCGTTGTAAACGGGGCTAAAAAAGAGCGTATTGATACAATGATCCTGAAAATTAAAGAAGTTGCGAAAGATAAGTTGAAAAACAGCTTTATCGAGGCGCCTTTTGTGCCGATGTTTGGGTTAGGTGTATATCCTGGTGACTCATGTGAGATCATCGAGATTGAGAATTTAGCACGGCAAACAGCAAAGCGAATAGAATAAACACGAAAGCCTGAATATATAGTATTTAGCAGAAGAGACGGAGAAACAAAGATGTTTGATTTTTTTGGTTTGAAAAAGAAGACTGAACGGACAAAGATCCTGATCGTTGATGATGAGCCAAATATTGTCCAGACCCTCCAGGACAGGCTTGAGATGAACGAATATGAGGTCGTAACGGCCTGCAACGGCAAGGAAGGTCTTGAACAGGCTATTCGCGAACAGCCCGACGTTGTTCTGCTTGATGTGATCATGCCTATTATGGACGGTCATGAGATGCTCGAAGCTTTGCGTAAGCAACCAGGATGCGGTGACATTTCTGTGATAATGCTGACCGCAAGAAGCCAGACACAGGATATTGCCCGTGCCAATGCGTGTGGGATCGAAGACTACATTGTCAAGCCTTTTGACCTTAGCGAATTGCTCGAAAAGATCGAAAGCGTCATCGAAAACCGCGGTGCCCTGGTAAAGTAAGGACAAAACGAAACAGAATATGTGGCGAACGGAGGACTTGAACACGTTCGCTTGACCACGAAAATTATGCAACGGGGGAATATATTTATCTTGCCTGCTGAAACTCCATGTATTATCTTATACAATCGTTTTGCATAAATAATCGCTTGGAATGTCTCGTCACAGGGGGCAAATATGAATAAGTCGAAAAAAGAGCAGAACTGGCTTGCCGTCGCGTCACTGGTACTCATTGCTATCGTTGCCACCGGCGTCGTTTTATTTTATGCCAGATCTGTACTGATACCATTCGTACTTGCACTTTTCATATCACAGCTCGTTTCACCCATTCTGGATTTCCAGGTACTCCGTCTGAAAATCCCAAAAGTCTTTGCCGTAATAATCACCTTTGCCATCATTCTCATCATCCTTGCGGTGCTTTTCATGTTCGTAAGCAGTGCGATCCAATCCATCGTTTCGACCGCGGACCGATATAGCGACAGCTTCGTTAATCTTGTCGAAGTCGTTCTGCGAAAGGTCAAAACCTGGGGGGTTGTTCCGGATCAGACGGAAATATTAACAATACTGCAAAACCGCGTCCCTGGTTTTATCACCGGATCTTTCGGAACGGTCTTAGGGTTAATTTCAGGTACTTTTCTGGTTTCCATTTTCGTGTGTTTCCTGCTCGCAGGTCGAAATTCAAACGAAATTCGTGAAGGAATATACTTTGAGATCGACTGGCAGGTTCGCCGTTATATCACGATAAAACTGATATTGTCTTCCGTGACGGGGATACTGGTTTGGGCGACGTTGGCTTTGTTCAAACTGGAGTTGGCCAAAGTATTCGGGATACTGGCTTTTTTGTTGAATTTTATTCCGTCGATCGGTTCGATCGTTGCTACGCTGCTGCCGATTCCAATCGCCTTCGCACAGTTCCAGAACCCATGGATGGTCGGCCTTGTAGTTGGTATACCAGGAGCAATTCAGATGGTCATCGGTAACGGCATCGAACCGAAACTTCTCGGCCGGGGCCTGCATTTACATCCCGTAACGATCTTGATGACATTGTCATTCTGGGGCCTGCTCTGGGGCATACCGGGTATGTTCCTTGCCGTTCCGATCACAGCGGTTATCAGGATCGTCCTCATGAAGTTCGACACGTTAAGGCCGATAGGAAATCTCCTCGCAGGCCAATTACCCCAGATCGACAAGTCGCCCGATTAACAGCCGAACCGCGCATCGATACTGCCAATCAAAGTGCCTTACCGCTTATGCAATTTGAAACCGGTAGCCTATCTCTCTTATCGTTGTTATGAAGGTCGGATGCCTGGGGTCGGGTTCTATTTTTTGTCTCAGGGTGTTTACGAATCGGTCTATCGAACGCGAGGTTACGAAACAGTTGTAGCCCCATACCGCGTTTAGGATTTCATCCCGTGTCAGTGCTCTGCATTGCCTTTTGAGAAAGTAGTGCAAAAGGGCGAATTCTTTGGGGGACAGGTCGATGTTTTTTTCGTTTCTGGTTAGGGTTCTTGAATCTATGTCCAGTTTGCAGTCGCCGAATTCGTAGATATCTGTTTGCTGATTGCGGGAGCGTCTAAGGAATGCGTTTGCTCTTGCCAGAAGTTCTTTAATGCTAAACGGCTTTGTTACATAGTCGTCTGCGCCGAGATTAAGACCGAGGATGATGTCCGATTCCTGGCCCTTGGCGGTTAGCATTATTATTGGAGTATCGATCTTTTGTTCTCGGATAAGGCGGCATATCTCGTAGCCGTTGATCTTAGGCAGCATAATGTCCAGCAGGATAAGATCGGGTTTGTTATCGAGAGCGGCGTTAAGCCCGGCTTCGCCATCCGAGGCGGTGAGCACGGTATACCCCTTAAACTCAAAGTTGTCCTTGAGCCCGCGAAGCATCGTCGAATCGTCTTCAATTATTAGAACGGTTTCCATAGTTATACGTTTTGAATGCTAATTGTAAATTCGGTTCCTTTGTCCGGTTTGCTTTTCACCTCGATATTCCCTTTATGTGCATCGACGATAAATTTCACGATACTAAGCCCCAGCCCGCAGCCTTCTGCTGAGCGGGACAGGCGCGAGTCCGCCTGGTAGAAACGGTCGAACATTTTACGGGTTATGCGGGGGCTCATCCCCTTACCG